>CAXSIE010000297.1:2332-5222 GCA_964237295.1 uncultured Flavihumibacter sp.
TTTTGAATATAAACACCATCTGAGGTAGTAAATCCAACTTTGTAGCCGGCGGTTTTACAAATATGAGCGGTGAGTCTGGTAGTAGTGGTTTTGCCATTTGTGCCGGTGATTGCTATAATAGGAATCCTTCCTGCGCTGCCTTTCGGGAACAGCATTTCAATCACGGGTTCAGCCGCGTTGCGGGCAAGGCCCTTTGTTGGATCAATATGCATCCTGAAACCCGGTGCAGCATTCACTTCCAGCACAGCTCCTCCATTTTCAAACAAAGGTGTTTTAAGATCCGGCGCCATTATATCAATTCCACAGATGTCAAGGCCGATGATCCGCGCAATTCTTTCAGCCATGAAAACATTTACCGGATGTACTTCATCGGTAACATCTTCGGAAGTGCCACCGGTACTAAGGTTAGCGGTGGGTTTTAATAACACCAATTCATCTTTAACAGGAATGGTTTCCAGTGTATAGCCTTTATCATTCAGCATTTTATGGGAGAAATCATCAATTTTAATTTGTGTCAGAACTTTTTCATGGCCGTAGCCGCGTTTGGGATCTTTGTTGGTTTCATCAACCAGCCATTGAATGGAATGTTCCCCATCACCGGTAACACTTGCAGGAGTGCGCAAAGCGGCACAAATGAATTTATAATTGATCACTAACAAACGAAAATCAAAACCGGTAATAAATTTTTCGCAGATAATACTCCTGCTGTATGCCTGCGCGGCCTGCAGTGCAACCATTGCCTGATTCCAATCGGTGATATTTGTTGTGGCGCCTTTGCCATGATTACCGTCTACCGGTTTTAGAACAAGTGGATAGCCCACGTCTTCAATGGCTTCTTTAAGGTCTTCTTCACTACGTACAATGGTACCTCTTGGTACAGGTATTTCCGCAGCGCCTAACAAATTTTTTGTTTCTTCTTTATCACCTGCTATATCTACGGCGATGGAAGAAGTAGTGCCGGCAATTGTTGCACGGATACGTTTTTGATTTACTCCGTATCCCAGTTGCACCAGGCTCTGTTTGTTCAGCCTGATATAAGGTATACCCCTCTTAACTGCTTCATCCACAATACATCCGGTGGATGGGCCTAACCTGGTATTTTCCCTTATTTCTCTAAGTAATTGAATATCCGGTTGCAGGTCGTATGCCGTTCCATCCGCCAGTGACTGGGCAATGGCTACCGAGGCTCTTGCTGCATGAACGCCTGCATCCTCTTCTAAATAGCTGAATACTACAAAATATTCTCCTTCTTTACTAGTGCTCCGGGTTCTTCCAAAACCGGTATCCATGCCGGCGATGGTTTGTATTTCCAGGGCGATGTGTTCAATAACATGTCCCATCCAGGTGCCTTCTTCAACCCTCCGGAAGAAACCACCTGCCGAGCCTTCACTGCAACGGTGTTCATACATTCCGGGAAACATTGTTTCCAGCCTTTCTTTAAACCCCGGAATTTTGTTGGTAGGGCGCTGTTCCATCTCTTCCAGGTCAAGTTTCATCTGAATCAGTTTCGGACGACGGACACTCCAGTAATTCGGGCCTTTCAATACCTTTATTTCAACAATCTTCATAAGCAGTTTCAGGTTAAATTAAAAATGTTGTTGTGAAGTAATGTAGCTTTTTTCTTTGGCGCGAACAATTTCTCTAAGCTACAGGTTAATTCCATTATTTGATTAAAATTTATCTTGTTTAGTTAACCTGGCAAACAAAGAATTAAAAATTATATATAACAAAAAAAAGTAACATCTTTCCTGTATAATTACCTTTTATACCTCTTATATTGGATATTTACTTTTAATTTAATGCCATCGTTATATCCATAAACAAGTGCCAAACAACTTTTAAAATCAATAATATAAATATTTCATGGCATTAATCCCAACTCTGAAACGTGAGATCAGTTTGCTGCAGGCTTCAGCGATTAACATGATTGATATGGTGGGAATCGGCCCTTTTGTAGTAATGCCCCTGGTGATAAGTATGATGGGAAGTAACCTCTTCTTATGGGCATGGGTACTCGGTGCCTTCATTGCTTTAATCGATGGAATGGTTTGGAGCGAACTGGGCGTGTCTTACCCTTTGGCAGGAGGCAGCTACAATTTTTTAAAAGAAGCTTATGGAAGCAAATGGGGGAGGTTGATGTCATTCCTCTTTGTTTGGCAAACATGCATTCAGGCTCCGCTGGTAGTAGCTTCCGGAGCGATAGGGTTTTCGCAGTATTTTACCTATCTCGTGCCACTGGGTTTTGTTATGAAGAAAGTGGTTTCGGGAGCAGTAGTTATCCTTATTACAATGCTATTGTATCGCAACGTTAAAACCATTGGTAAGATTTCAGTTTTTTTATGGGCCGGGGTTATCATTACGTTGTTGTGGATCATCATCGGCGGGTTTACACACAGGCAAATCAATTATTCACCAATGCCTGAAAAAAGCGGGGAATTTTTATCGGCTGTTTTTTGGGTTGCATTAGGCCAGAGTTCGGTTAATACCATTTACAGTTACCTGGGATACTACAATGTTTGCCATTTAGGCAGCGAAATAATCAACCCCCGGCGTAATATTCCAAGAAGCATTTTCATCTCAATATTTGGGGTAGCCATATTATATCTATGCATGAACATAAGCATAGTAAGTGTAATACCCTGGCAGGAAGCGCGGCACTCTGTTTTTATTGTCAGCACGTTCATCGAAAAAATTTATGGGGCTAAAGCGGCTATGTTAGCTACAGGTCTGGTACTCTGGATTGCATTTGCCTCTTTGTTTGCTGTAATGCTGGGTTATTCAAGGGTTCCTTATGCGGCAGCGGCCGACGGTAATTTTTTAGCGATATTTGCCAAGCTTCACCCCGAAAAGCATTTTCCTTATATTTCCTTATTGTTTATCGGGGGACTTG
>CAXSIE010000297.1:5232-6968 GCA_964237295.1 uncultured Flavihumibacter sp.
GATTTTTATTCAGCCTTTTATTCAAACTGTCGGATGTAATCAAAGCCATCCTGGCAATGCGCATACTGGTGCAGTTTATAGCTCAGGCAATCGGGGTTATATTGTTGCGCCGCCGCAAATCTGCTGATCAGATACCTTTTAAAATGTGGCTCTATCCATTACCTATTATTATTTCCATTGCAAGCTGGCTTTTTGTATTACTTTCAACCGGCTATGCACTTTGGGGAACACTCATTGCGGTAGCAGGAGTGGGGATATATTACTTAAGAAAAGTGATAAAAACGTAGCTTCGGCTTTCAGCCATAATATAACAGTTTTCAACCAAGGCAGGGAGACAGGGAGAAACACAGCGTTAACTGATGTATGTATATTTAACGCCGTGTTCCACCCTGTCTTCCTGCCTCCCTGGTTCAAAACACTTACAAGTATAGTTACTACCTTTCATTATAAGAGCTATTATCAGGAAACCGTTTAACAGCATGTATTTCATCCTGGTAGCTACAAGCTAATTATACTCAAACAGGAATTAAGCATCATAAATCCTTTACATTTCCGTTATTTTGCTTTTCCGTAATTTTTTTTCATGCTAGTACCTAAAGGAAAACTTATTGCTGTTGGCGGTGCCGAAGACAAAGGCATTGATCTGGAAACCGGCGAGCTTTACCGGAATAACCTCAATTTTTTTGAGTTAGGTATCCTGCGCCGCATTGTAAAAGAATCAGGCGGACCCACCGACAGAATAGAAGTAATTACTACTGCATCAATGATCCCGCATGAGGTAGGTAATAATTATTTAAATGCTTTTGGCAAGATCGGATGTACAAATATTGGGATACTGCATATACGTAACAGGGAAGACGCCTTTGATAAAGATTATATCGAAAGATTGAGGCAGTCAGATTGTGTTATGTTTAGCGGTGGTAATCAGTTAAGATTAAGTTCTGTTTTCGGAGGAACAGAATTTTTAGAAATATTGCAGGATCGCTACCAAAACGAAAATTTTGTAATTGCCGGTACTTCAGCCGGTGCGATGGCCATGAGCAATACAATGATCTATGAAGGCAATGCCACGCGGGCTCATTTGAAAGGTGAAGTAAAAATTACCACAGGACTGGGTTTTATGGATGATGTGATCATAGATAGCCACTTTGAAAAAAGAGGAAGGTTTGGAAGATTGGCTCAGGCGGTTGCAAGCAATCCTTCCTGCCTGGGAATTGGTTTGGGAGAAGATACCGGCATGCTGGTTACCGGCGGAAATCAACTGGAAGCTATTGGAAGCGGAATGGTAATGATCATTGACGGGCATGAGATTCGCCACAGTAACATTGCCGATATCCCGGAAGGAAATCCGATAAGTGTAGAAAAAATAATTGTTCATTTATGTGCTAAAGGAAATGGCTTTTTATTAAAGGAAAGAAAATTTATAGAGTCCGTAACCGAAACACTTCCTTATTATTCCGGATTTTAACAACGTGCTTTAAGTAAAGCAGTTCATAATATGAATATGAAACGTCGTCAATTTATACTACAGGCTTCTACGGCCGCCGCTGGCATGGCCTTGTCAAAATACGCTTTGGCAGGATCTGCGCAGCAGTTCCCTACCGTAAGAACTCCGGAATCGCAGCGCAAATTCAAAAGCGCTGCAATAGAAGAAACCATCCGCAACCTGAAATCTTCCGTCAGTAATAAGGAACTGGGATGGTTGTTCGAAAATTGTTTCCCCAACACATTGGATA
>CAXSIE010000298.1:0-6966 GCA_964237295.1 uncultured Flavihumibacter sp.
GACCTTCCGCCTGCAGGTGTACATTCTCCACTTCCCCGGTTTTATTATACAAGCTATACACATTTTTGATGTAAGGATATTCCACATCAGGAGTGTTCTTCGTCCAGTCCTTACCATCAGAGACCAGCAGCATAGGCCTTGGTGCAGCAAGCGCGGCAATTTCTACATTACTGGTTTGAAAATCTTTAGTTCTATGAACAGGCATGCCGCTTTCACAACTACAGCCGCCAAAGAAATGCGCGGACACCATCACTACCGGCACAGATACAGCAATACGACTGTCCAGCGCCGTGAGTAAAAAAGTTTGTGTTCCACCACCCGATTCACCGCTGACGCCGATCCGCTTTGGGTCTACGCCCGGCAAGGTAAGCAGGAAATCAATTGCGCGCCGGCTGTTATGGATTTGCATTTCAAGCGCACGCGGATGCTTATGTGAACATTGGTCCGCATCACCGTAGCCGATCATATCATAGGCCAGCACTACCGCTCCCATGCGGGCCAATGTGGCACAGCGTTTCTGAACATATTCCTGGAAACGCGGATTTACACCATGGCCATGCGGCGCCAGTATAGCAGCATAAGATTTTTGTGTCTGAACAGGGCGGTAAAGATTGCCTGTTACAAAAAAACCAGGCAGACTTTCAAAAGCTACATTCTCCACCGTGTAGCCGTTGTAATTTTTTTTGCTGTGAATGATAGGCTTAAGCGGGGTATTGGAAGGCAGGTCAGCAAGGTCTGATCCTTTTATGATGTTCTGCCGGATAATTGATGCCCGTTTCTCCCAGCTCTGGCGGTCGTTATAGGTTGCGGCCATTTTGGTGAGGGCGGCTTTGCCTTCGGCTTCGGTAAAAAAAGCACCGCGGCATAGCAGCGTGGTGTCTACATCCTGGGCGTACAAGTTGTTTGATACATCAGGTAATATCATGCAAAACATAATAACCGGCAGCAATGCATAGTTCCTTTTCATGTGAAGATTTGTAATACAATATAGTGTTTTTTGACCTACGGTGAGAGAACCTGCTTTTTTGAACCGCAGAGGGAAAGCCGGAGAGGAAGAAGAGGTTACACAGAGATATGCCTCTGTGCAACCTCTTCTTCCTCTCCGGCTTTCCCTCTGCGGTTCAAAAAACACTTGCAAGTTCAGCAACTATCAAACCTACTCCTTTGTACCGAGAAGAAACTTCAGCAGTGCATCAAAATCGGTTTTGGATATGGTGTTGCGGAAATGGTCCGGCATCAATGTGTATTTCGAAGCCGCTTTTTCTTTGATATCATTTTTAGCCACGGCAAATTCCTGTCCGCCGGGATTGGCGAAAATCAAAACTTCGCCTTCTTCGCGCCTATACAATCCACTAAGCGCTTTACCGTTTTTAAGCGTGATATTATAATTACGGAAAGCTTCAGAGATATTTCCATTAGGATTCAGAATTTTTTCCGTAAGCGCTTTCTGTCCCCAGTTACCGATCCCGTCAAGCTGCGGCCCGATCATACCGCCATTCCCTTTGATCTGGTGGCACATGCTGCAGTTCTGGATAAATAACTGCTTGCCATTTTCCACTGTTACCGATGACGGATTAAAGGAAGCAAGCCGCGCTGCAATAATTTGTTTCCTGTCTTCGCGGCCAGCCTGTGCAGCCATTAGCTGGTCCAGTTGTTTTTGCTGTGGGGGAAGGATGTTTGATGACAATCGTTCTTTTATAGAAACTTCGTCTAACAGATCCACATCAATGTCTCCGGCCCTGGCGGCTTCCAGCAATTGACTGATACCCTGTGAAGACTTTACCAGTACCCCGGCAACTGTCAGCTGAACGTTTCCGGAAGTTCCAACAAGGCCTTTGCGCAAAGTAGTCAGTACCGCAGGCGTAGGTGAAAGACCCAACGCCATGGCCAACTGTTGCCGCAGTTCCGGTAATACACCGATATGTGTAAACGCTTCTGAAACAGCCTGGGCGTTACGCTCAGGGGCTATGGTCATCAGGGCGCTCGCTGCCGAGGCACGTGCTTTTTGATCGGCCCAGGTAGAATTAAGCAATTGCAGCAATGACGGTTCCAGTGCTTCGCTTTTATAATCGGCAATAATTTCAGCGGCTTTTACCTGGCGCGAAGCAATTTCTGCAGGTCCCTTTATTGGCATGCTGACAACAGCAGGATCAATAGCGCCAATACCAATGGAGCCGGTTTGCACGCTGTCAACTACTTCAATATACCCTGTTTGTCCCTGATATGCCGACAAATCGAATTGCTTTTGCTGCATGATGTCTTTCAGGCCCATCTTTTCGGCAGTGTTAGAACGGTATTCACCTACTACCTGCTGGCCTGGCACCAACCAGATGCGGACTACATTTTTCGAAACGCCCGTTTTAGCCGGCGAATTGTATACATCGTTATCAAAAATATTCATAGACAGCCTGGCCGGAAGCCTGAACTGCGGTGAATGCAATATGCCGGTAGGAGTCCACCTGTTGGATTCACTCCAAAGCAGGGTGGTAGCGGGGTAACCTTCCACCACTGACCTGTTTACAATCGTCCAGGGGTTTTCGGAAGCCCTTGATTTATCTATAACTGCATTCCACCAGTTCTTTGCTTCATCATTATCTCCCTGTAAAAACGTTTTAGCCAGCGACAAGCCCCACTCTTTCATTCGTGTACTTGCCTGCACGCCTTTTTGCGCAATGCCTTTTCTTATTGTCTGGTATAAATCAAACTGCGCATCTTCATTAGCAGGGAAGCGCTTTTGTATCATGGCAATCGCCTCATCCAGCGGTTCGGAAGATACATAGCGGCCTATATATTCAAGTGTTCTTACAAGCTGCTCCTGCGGCAGTTGATGTGTTTTAAGGTATTGGAGCGCAAAGGTAGCCGCCTCTTCCGAAGGCACGTCGGGAAGCACTTTAATAAGTGTCGTCCACTGGCTTTCGTTCCATGTTGCAGCAGCCACCTGCCGCATTACTTTTTCATTCCGAAGGTTTTGCCTGATGCCGATAAGCGCGGTATATTTCAGGTGATTGTCTGCACTGCTTACCGTATCATACAGCGCAAGCAACAGCTTTACATTATCAGTTTGCGGAAATGCCGCTGCCACTTCTGCGGCCATCCGCTGTACGTTTGCATTGCTGCTATGCAAAGCGCCGAGCGCCAGGGCCCGTTGTTTGGCGTTAATGCCGCTCTTTTCTCCCAACACCCTTAAAGCATGCATTTGTACCAGGGGGTCGGTGCTATTAAGGGCTTTTTCCAGCAGCATATCAGGAAGCGCATTCAACCGGTACAAAATCCAGAGTGTTTGAACGGTGGCTTTGTTATCCAGCTTTCCTTCATTTAAAGTTTTGGTTAACGGCACTATTGCTTCCTGCGGATACCGGTCTACCACCTGGTTCGCTATCATCATCCGGGTAGTTAACTGGGGATAATTCAAATGAGCGATCAGCTCTTTGAGCGATGCCTTCGACCAGTTACTATTACCGGAATTAAGTTGCTGTTTCCCATCACCCACATAAGAAATTTTCCATATCCGCCCGCTAAGCCTGTCGCGGCCGGGATGATTGAGGGGCACTTCATAATGCCCGATAATGCGGTTGTAAAAATCAGCCACATACATAGCACCATCCGGGCCCATTTTTATATTTACCGGACGGAACCACGGATCGGAGCTTACCAAAAAATCTTCGAGGCGCTTACTTACCGGTGAAGAACCATCCCAGGATATATTGTTGCGGTTGATACGGCAGGTAACAACATCACCGTTATAGAAGCTGTTCTGGTATTCGGGCGGAAACTGGTTGCCAATGTAATATACCAATCCTGATAGCGCGGTGGAACCTAATTCATAACTCATCATTTCCGGCGCAAAGCCGATGGCAGGAGATTTTTTTCCAAAATGAGGATATTCCGCGCCTTTTATCAACTGGTAAATAGGTTTCGAATGACAGTCAACAGAGTAGAGATAACCCCATTCGTCAAAAGCATATCCGAAAGGGTTTACCCGACCGTATGTAGTTTGTTCCACCCGGCTTCCGTCTTCTTTAAAACGGAAAGTGTTGCCGGAAATCATGGTAATGGAATCACCGTCTGTTCCGGCGATCGTTGAAGTATTGGTAAAACCATGACAGGCATGTATCCATCCGTCGTAACCCCTGATCAGATTGCTTACCATACCATGAGTATCCTGGTGGCCGAACGGACCGAACAGCACTTTTTTTGTATCATAAGTACCATCACCGTCCGTATCCGTAAAGCGGTAAAGATTAGGAATGCTGTAACCGATAGCGCCTCCTTTAACGGGTGTAATGCCGATGGGTATGTTGAGGTCATCGGCAAAATGTGTAAACTTATCGGCTTTTCCATTGCCGTCCGTATCTTCCAGCACGGTAATCCTGTCGTGACTGCCGCCGGGACCGGCAGCTATCGGATATTCGGATGACTGTGAAACCCATAACCGGCCTGCCGCATCAAATTCCATATTTATGGGTTTGCTGATATCCGGCTCTGAGGCGAAAAGTGTTATTTCGAATCCGGGTGGCAGGTGAAAGGCCGCCTGTTCCTGTTCGGGTGTTTGAAACTCAGTGGTGCGTACATGCTCGGAAAATTTCTCACCGCTGACAGGTGCGGTACTTTCCGGTTTTTTGACGGATACTACGGGCGCTTTTGCTACTTTAGCCACTCTACAGGTCATTAAGAAGAAGCAGAAAAAACAAGCCAGCAGTTTAAAAGATAGTGGTTTCATTATGGTTTATAGTTTGCTCAAACAATCATTGATAACATGACAGTTGTCCTGTCTTTAATCTGATCCCATCTGCTTTACCGCACCTGTTCGAAAATGTATACCCCTTTTTTATTACTGACAATGATATCTACCAGCTTATCATTGTTCATATCTTTTGTTACCACCTGCAGGCCGGCGCCGGAATTATCATCAATCTCATGAGGAATCCAGGTAGGCACTTTTCCCGGTTTATATTCAAACCAGTACAGTACGGAAGGTTCCAGGGAGCCGGGATCGTGTTCGTTATGGGCAAAATAGCGCTTGCCGGTAACGAGATCGGGATTACCGTCTCCGTTGATGTCTACCAGCGCCATTCCATGAGTCTGGGAAAATTTGGTATAAATTTCATGTTTTACCCACCTGATGCTGTCACCGTCCTGAACCTGTTCGTGCCACCAAATGCCATAATTATGCGCGGAAGCGCTGATCACATCTATATCGCCGTCGCCGTCAAGGTCCATAGGATACATCTGGGAGCACTCCTCGCTGATGGCTCCTGGATGAAACTTCCAGTCGGTTTGCTTGCGATCAGCAGGCGCTTCCCACCATCCTTCCCGCATTACTACATCCTGTCGGCCGTCTTTGTTAAAATCGCCGAAACCAAGTCCGTGCGTGTACATGTGCGTTCCGCGAACGGAATCGTTGCTGATAATATGCTGCGTCCAGGATGTGTCGCTTTTAGACAAAGGAGCGCTTACCCAAACCATTTTTTTATTTTTCGAGTCGTTGCATACCAGGTCCATGGTGCCGTCATTATTGATGTCATACATCGCCGGTGATTCATTGCCCACAGAGTGAAACAAGGAATGCTCTTTCCAGAAGCCGGGTTTGTTTTTGGGGTTTTCGTACCAGGTAGCGGCGGCTCCGGGCGTAGGGATATTAATGAGATCCATCCAGCCATCCCGGTTTACATCCATACTGAAGTTGAGAAATGAATTGCTGTACACGGTAGTTATAAAAACCTTGCCCGGTATAATTTCGTGTCTTTTCCAATCCGGGGCTTCAAACCAGAAAGTACCTGCAAGCACATCCATCTTACCATCCTTATTAACATCTGCAACAGCAACGCCTTCTGCCACAAAATCGGTGGTAAGTGTATACTTTTTAAATTTTACGGTATGGCCTTTTTGGGTGGAAGACTGTGCAGAAACTATTTGCAGAAAGGATACTGCAATCATGACTGTTAGTGCGGCAAGGTTTTTCAAACGCTTATTTTTAATTATTGGTATCATTTGTTTTCTTTTATGTGTGGTAAGTATTTGAGCAATGCGACAAAATTTTTATTAGCGATGGCATTCCTGCTCCCATTAAGCCATTAATTGACCAGGTTTCTTATTCAGGAATATTCTTGCAAGCCTTTTATAATCCTTAATTTGTATTGATTCCATTTTATCAATATTAATAAATCCTGTGGAAAGACATTGGATTACATAAAAGTTTTATTAATTATCAAGGAATTTATTTAATCGCAACCAGTTTTTACAAATACTCATCCAATCTTCCAGAGGTGGGTACGATAAAAATCCATGACCTCCTTTTGAGAATATATGTAACTCGGCAGGTACATGGTTCTTTTGCAAAGCTTCATAAAAAATAATACTGTTACTTACGGGCACCAGCATATCGTCTGATGCATGAAATAATATAGCGGGCGGCGTAGCGCTGCTTACCTGCAATTCATTTGAAAAATCGTTCTTCATAGCGATATCTGGAGCGGCGCCCAGGAGGTTGGTCATAGAGCCTTTATGGACCAGGCTGTCGGTAAAGCTGATAACAGGGTACATCAATATCATGAAATCGGGCCGCAGGCTGATACCTGCTTTGTTTTCTATCACCGCCTTATCAAAATGAGTACCGGCTGTTGACACCAGGTGGCCGCCGGCTGAAAAGCCTATCATGCCTATTTTGTTCACATCAAGCTTGTATTGTGCAGCCATTATACGTACCCGCCTGATTGCCTGCTGGGCATCCTGCAAAGGGCCAATGGATTTATTGTTCATTATCTTATCGCTGGGAAGCCGGTATTTAAGTACAAACGCGGTAATGCCCATTGCAGTAAAAGTTCTGGCTATCAGGTAACCTTCCCGCTCTATAACCAAGGAGCCATAGCCGCCACCCGGACAAATTATAATGGAAGTACCGGTTGCTTTTTCCTGTACAGGCTGAAAAACAGTGAGTGTAGGCCTGGAAACATTTGATACGGCATC
>CAXSIE010000299.1:0-5099 GCA_964237295.1 uncultured Flavihumibacter sp.
TTCTGTTAATGGATTTTCGTCTTCGTTTTTAACCAGGATATTCTTTTCAGCCAGTTTGCCAAATATGTAATACAAGCCGGGTATGATGATAACACCGAATACAGTTCCGAAAAGCATTCCGCCTAGCGCCGCCGTACCAATGGTGCGGTTACCCAATGCGCCGGGACCCGTGGCTACTACCAGCGGGATCAAACCGGCAATAAATGCAAACGATGTCATCAGGATGGGGCGAAACCTTACCGCCGAACCTTCAATGGCTGCTTTAAGAACGGAATCTCCCGAACGGTGTTTTTGAACAGCAAATTCCACGATCAAAACGGCATTTTTTCCCAACAAACCGATAAGCATTACCATGGCTACCTGTGCATAAATGTTATTTTCCAATCCCATTACTTTCAGCAGCAGGAATGCCCCGATAATACCCGCGAGCAGAGAAAGGATAACGGGGAAAGGCAGCAGAAAGCTTTCATACTGCGCCGCCAGCAGCAGGTACACGAAACCCAGGCAGATAAGAAAAATAAAAATAGCTTCGTTGCCACGCGCCACTTCATCTGCGGAAATGCCGGCCCAGTCTATTCCAAATCCCCTTGGCAGGCTTTTTTTAGCCACTTCCGTCACCGCGTTGATAGCAGAGCCGCTACTGAAGCCAGCTCCGGAGGCACCGCTGATCTCCGCCGAATTGTACAGGTTATGCCGGGTGATCTCCGATAAGCCATATACTTTCTCCATTTTCATAAAAGCGGCAAAAGGCACCATCTCGTCATGGTCATTCTTTACATACAACTTCAGCACGTCTTCAGGCAATGCGCGGTATTGGGGTAACGCCTGCACCATTACCTTATACTGCCGGTCGTATTTGATGAAGCTGGTTTCATAATTACTACCGATAAGCGTAGACAGCGTGTTCATGGCGTTGTCTATGGTTACCCCTTTCTGCCTGGCAATATCATTATCAATGTGCAGCATATACTGGGGGAAGCTTGCGCTATAGAAAGTAAATACCGACGACAATTCCGGGCGTTTGCTCAATTCTTTCACAAATTCCTGACTTACCGTTTCCATTTTTTTGTAATCACCGGAACTTGCCTTATCCAGTAACCGTAACTCAAAGCCACCTGCCGCTCCATACCCAGGTATGGCGGGGGGCTGGAAGAATTCAATGGTAGCGCCTGATATGTCTTTAGATTGATTTTCCAGTTCTTCCATCACCTGTTGTACCGAATGCTTCCGGTTTTCCCAACTTTTGAGGTTAATGAGGCAGGTACCCGAATTAGAGCCTGTGCCTTCGGTTAATATTTCGTAACCCGCGAGCGAAGAAACCGACTGAACATCTTCCATGCGCTCGGCAATTTTCTGCAAGCTTTGGGCAACCTGGTTGGTCCTTTCCAATGAGGATCCCGGAGGGGTTTGAATAACTGCATAGAACATTCCCTGGTCTTCATTTGGAATGAATCCGGAAGGAACGCTGTTGCTCAGCAAATAGGTGCCGGCGCAGAAAGCGATCAGCATCCCAAAGGTGACAACCCTCCGGTTCACGATAGCACCTAACAGTTTCTGGTATCGTGCGTTGAGCCGGTTGAAACTGTTGTTAAAACCGTCGAGTAATTTGGTTAAAAAAGATCTCCTTTTCTGCTTTCCGTGGTTATTCCTGAGCATGATGGCGCATAGTGCCGGCGTTAAGGTTAAGGCAACAATGCCTGATAGAATAATCGAAGTTGCCATGGTAATGGAAAACTGCCGGTAGAAAATACCCACAGGTCCAGACATGAAAGCCACCGGAATAAACACAGCCGCCATTACAAATGTGATGGCGATGATGGCGCCACTGATCTCATGCATTGCTTCTTCGGTGGCCCGCAACGGCGAAAGATTTTTTGTTTCCATCTTAAAATGAACCGCTTCAATTACTACGATCGCATTGTCCACAACGATACCGATTGCCAGTACCAGTGCAAACAACGTTATCAGGTTCAATGTAATACCAAAAAATTGCATGAAGACAAATGTGCCTACAAGGGATACCGGTACTGCGATGGCGGGTATGAGGGTGGAGCGCCAGTCGCCGAGGAACAGGAACACCACCAGGCCCACGAGTATAAAGGCTTCCACCAGGGTATGTACCACTTTTTCAATGGAAGCGTCCAGGAACTTTGAAACGTCGTAGCTGATCTCATAGTCCACTCCTTTCGGGAACGATGTTTCTTTGATCTCCTTCATCTTTGCTTTCACATCTTCGATCACCTGGCTGGCATTACTTCCATACGATTGCTTTAATACGATCGCCGCGGAAGGCTGGCCGTTGAGGGTGGAATAAATATCGTACATAGAGCTTCCGAACTCGATATCCGCCACATCTTTTAAACGAAGCAGCTCACCGTTGGAGTTTGATCTTAACACGATGTTTTCGTAACCGGGCTTGTCGCTGAACCGACCGGAATATTTTAATACATATTCAAAAGCCTCTGACCTTTTACCGGAACTTTCACCGGTCTTACCAGGTGATGCTTCCAGGCTTTGTTCTTCCAGTGCCTTCATCACTTCGTCGGCTGATATCTTATAAGCCAGCATCCGGTCGGGCTTCAACCAGATGCGCATGGCGTATTCGCGGTTACCCAGGATGTCTGCCAAACCCACACCGTTCACCCTTTTCAACTCTGATAATATATTGATGTCGGCGAAGTTGAAAAGGAACTTCTGGTCCATGTTGGCGTCTTTACTGTACAGGTTTATATACAGGAGCATATTGGATTCTTCACGGGTGATCTTTACCCCTTCGCGTACTACGATCGGGGGTAACTTGTTAACTACTGAAGCCACCCGGTTTTGAACGTTTACCGCTGCAACGTTGGGATCGGTGCCCAGGTTAAAAACAACCTGTATGCTGGCCTCACCGTCGTTACCGGCATCCGAGGCCATATATTTCATGCCGGGTATACCATTGATCGCCCTTTCCAGTGGAATGAGCACCGCTTTGGTCATCAGTTCGCCATTTGCACCGGGGTAGTCTGCGGTAACCGTTACTTTTGGCGGTGAAATGGATGGGAACTGGGTTACGGGTAACTTGGTAATGGCCAATGCTCCCATGAAGACAATAATGAGCGATATCACTATCGAGAGAACGGGCCGGTGTATAAACTTATTAAACATTAAATGTATCTATTTGAAGTTGAATCGTTACTCGGCAAATAATTTCAGGCGGGAAATAACTTCCCTGGGACTTATAAATTCTGTAAGTATTTTATCGTTGTCTTTAACCTTCTGAACGCCTTCAAAAAGTATCCTGTCAGTTTCTGAAAGGCCGCTTCCCACTACGTACAAGTCGGGCATTTCGTTGGAAATGGTAATCTGCCTAGATTTAACTATGTTGTTCTTATCCACTATAAAAACATATATTTTATCCTGCACTTCGTAGGTGGCTTTCTGAGGAATAACGAGCGCATTGTGCAGCGGCATGGTCATTTCAACTTTACCCGTTTCACCATGTTTCAACAACTTGTCAGGATTCGGAAATTTTGCCCTGAAAGCTATGTTTCCGGTTTCACCGTTAAATTCGCTTTCAATGGTCTCCACAACACCTTTGTAAGCGAGTGGCTGGTTATTGGCTAACAGCAGGCTCACTTTTGTATTCTCGCTGTTTTTAGGACTGGACTTATAGTCAAGGTATTCCGGCTCTGAAACATTAAAATAAGCAAATACCTGGCTGTTGTCTGACAGGCTCGTTAATAATTCACCCTCATCGATCAGGCTTCCCAGCTTCTTGGGTATGCGGTCGATGGTCCCGTCAAACGGGGCTCTGATCTCAGTGAATGACAAATGTACCTTGGCAAGCGTCACCTCGGCTTTTGCCTGGCTCGATTTTGCTTCGGCCATTGCCAGCTCGTTTTTAGAAACGATATTTTTGTCCGACAGGAGTTTAGTGTTCTCTACTTCAATGGCTGAAGCGGTGGCTTCCGCCTCGGCTTTAAGCAGTTCAGCTTCAAACACCTTAGGCATGATCTTAAATAAAAGCTGGCCGGATTTCACATACTGGCCTTCATCAACATACACATTTTGCAGGAAGCCTTTTTCCAGTGCCCTGATCTCAATGTTCCTGACAGACCGGATCTGCGCAACATAGTCCTTGGCAAATGAAGTATCTATTTTTAAACCGGTGGTAATAGCATACTTAGCGATTTCTTCCTTTGCCTGTATTTTAGTCTTGCAGCTTGTATTGCACAACATGACATACAAGCCCATAATCATTACAATTCTGTTCATGGTAGTTGAGAAAATTAAACGATGAAACGCTATTGAAAGTGCGAATTCTTTAGCATGTATAAATCAAGAGTAACAGGTGAGCGATGAACCATGATGCGGCCCATAGTCTCAAACACCAGGGTACACAAAACAGGTTAAGGAACAGCAGAAGCGTACTACTAAATTCTTAAAACTCTTTGAGCTATGTATTTACAGGAATTTATGTGGGAAGAATACCTGCAAATAGAAAGGCGGTTTGTGAAATATATGCAGGGGTAAAATGTAATAAATGTTTGAAAAAATGTTGAAAAAGATTCGCACTTCCTGTTATTGTTTTCGTCATCATCTTCTTCCACGAAAAGGGATAGATCATTTTCTTCAGGTATGTCAGGAGGGTTAGCTAACAGAAAATGTCTGCCTTCAACTGTTTTTGTTTTTGCAAGAAAAGCTGATGAATGATAAGCTTTGAAGGCATGACTGCATGCTACAACAGCACGTTGTCCACTTAACAGACCAAAACATGATAAAATAAAAAATGTAAATAGCAGTTTCATTCAGAACTGTAAATATAGGCTATCAGCTCAAAATGACGAAATGGTTGGCTCATAATTTAAAAAAAGTAACATTAGTTTTGTTCGATTGATATTATTATTAAGAATATAGTTGCTTACTTGCCAGGTAAATACTGCGTGATCACCAACTAAAACGCTGCTTTCGATTTCTCCAACATCGTTTTTAGTTCTTTTAATTTTTCCGGAAATTTTAAAGCAAGGTTGTTCAACTCTTTAGGATCTTCTTTCAGGTTGTACAACTGATCTTCTTTGCTGTAACCGGTTTCAATATGAGACAGGGAGCGAAGAGGA
>CAXSIE010000299.1:5109-6958 GCA_964237295.1 uncultured Flavihumibacter sp.
GTTTCAATATTTACCGACTTCATAAGAGCAACACCATTGCCGGGTGTTATATATTTCCATCCATTTTTAACGATGGCCAGATTCGCTTCATTTGCAGGCTGCTCAATGTTATATTCCCGGCTCAGGGTTTCTTTTCCTGTAAGCGTGGAAAAATAATTTTTGCTATCGGTGAATTCGTCGGCAGGCATTTTTTCATGCAGCATTCCAGCGAAAGAAGCCATTAAATCTACCTGGCTGAACAGCGCATCGGATACCGTATTCGGTTTCACGTTATTTGCCCAGTAGATGATAAAAGGAACCCTGGTACCGGCCTCAAGCGCACTGTATTTTCCACCTCTGTAAATTCCACCAGGGTGATGATTTTCTACCACGGCTGTTTCTGCTGACTGATCTGAATAACCATCATTCAGCACAGGTCCGTTATCGCTGCTGAAAATAATCAGGGTATTGTTTAACACACCACGCTCTTTTAAGGCACGTAAAATTACGCCAACAGTATGGTCCATTTCAAGAATCGCATCGCCACGATAGCCTAACCGGCTTTTGCCTTTGAAAACGGAACCGGGCATCCGGGGAACGTGTATATCGTGAATAGCATAATAAAGAAAGAAAGGTTTTTTATCTTTCAAACTTTCATCAATAAATCCTAACGCTTTTACATTAAATGTAAACCCCAATTCTTCATCCGTCCATTCTGCACGTTTGCCTCCCTGCATAAATCCAATGCGGCCTATCCCGTTTACAATATGACCGTCATGCCCCTGGTTCATATCATTTTTTATTTTTAACAGCTCCTGGTGTTCTTTGCCTGTTAATTCTCCGGGAAAAGGTTTCAGGTAACTTACTCCGATGGGATCGGATGTATCCAGGCCGGTAACATTTTGATTCTCCATAAATACGGTTGGAGTACGGTCTGCGGTTGCGGGAAAAACAAAAGAATAATCAAAACCAATTTCTGCTGGGCCAGGTGTCACTTTTTTGTTCCAGTCAATCGGAAAGGTACTTCCCATACCTAAATGCCACTTGCCAACAACACCGGTAGCATATCCTGCCCGCTTGAATACTTTGGGCAGCGTAGTAATATCAGTCGGGATGGTAAGGTTTGCATTGCCGGGCAGTATGTTGGTTCCCTTTGTACGCCAGGCATACCTTCCGGAGATCAATGAAAATCTTGATGGGGTGCAGGTAGAACCTGTGCAATGCGCATCTGTAAATCGCAAACCATTTTGTGCCAGCCAGTCAATTTCCGGGGTAGCAATAGCCTTTGCGCCATAGCAACTTAAATCGCCATAACCTAAATCATCTGTATAAAGTATCAAAACATTGGGCTTTTGCTGGGCTCTTAATTGAATGGTCAATAATGGGCATAACAAAAAGCTAAGTAGAAATAATTTCTTCATGGTATCAATTTATTTTTCGCTGATGCGGTATCATCAATGCATATGAGAACGGGAAATTTTTTACAATTGCTGCTTCCAAAGAAGCATATCAGTACAGAACAGATATCCGGTTTCCCGATTGTATTTTATGACCCTCTTTGGGTACATTGCTACCTGCTTATTTCAATTTCGGGTTAATGTTTATTTCGGATTGCGGAATAGGCCAGGGGTAATTGCCGGCACTGAAGGCTTTTGTAGTAACATACCATCGGCTAAACGGATCAACGCTGTTATCAGGCGCCTTCCTCAGTTTAACAGAGCCGGGAAAAGAAGCCCCGAAAAATTTTCCCTGCAATACGGTAACAGCGTCATTCCACCTGTATAGATCCCACAAACGGATACCTTCAAACGCCAGTTCATTTCTTCTTTCTTTTTTAGTAATCGCCATCAGCAGCGTTGGATTTAACTGT
>CAXSIE010000300.1:0-6238 GCA_964237295.1 uncultured Flavihumibacter sp.
AAAGTCAGATTAATGCCGGGAACAATGAAGTTTTTGCAATTCCTATAATAATAATAATCTTTAATGAGAAACAGCATTTGTAGTAGTTTTAATAACGTATGGAAAATTTTAAAATAGTCATTTTTTTGATGTCCATCCTGATTGGATTGTCAGCAATTGCTGATAAGATAAAAATTCCTTATCCGATCCTGTTGGTTGCAATTGGTTTGATCATTGGCTTTGTACCTGCATTGCCGGATCTTGCTTTAAACCCTGATGTTGTTTTCCTGATTTTTCTTCCGCCACTTTTGCATGATGCCGCGTCGCATACGTCCTGGCACGATTTCAGGTCAGCAATCAGGCCCATTACAACATTGGCTATTTCGCTTGTCTTGTTTACCACCACATCTGTTGCAGTTGCAGCGCATTATTGCATTCCGGGTTTTAGCTGGCCACTGGCATTTGTGCTCGGGGCAATAGTATCACCCCCCGATGCTGTAGCTGCCTCCGGAATTACCAAGGGACTAGGGCTGAATAAAAGAGTAATCACTATACTCGAAGGAGAGAGCCTGCTGAATGATGCCTCTGCTCTTATCGCTTATAGGTACGCTGTAGCTGCGGTAACAAGCGGAAGCTTTATAATATGGGAGGCCGGACTGCAATTTTTGCTGGTTGCATCTGGGGGCATAGCGATAGGGTTGGTAGTGGGATACGCCTTGGTGTTCGCCTATAAAAGAATAACTAATAACGCTGTTATTGAAACAAGTCTTACCCTGCTTGCACCTTTTCTCTCTTATATTTTAGCGGAACATATACATGCTTCGGGAGTGCTTGCAGTTGTATCTGCAGGTTTATTTATTACCTGGCGTTCACCGGAAATTTTTTCATCGCAGGGCAGAATGCAGATAAGTGCGGTATGGGATACGATGGTGTTTTTATTGAACGGGATTATTTTCATTCTTATTGGATTACAGCTACCCGACATTCTAAGGGCATTGAAAGGTTATTCATCTTCACAACTGCTTATTTATGGATTAATAATCAGTGTAGTCACAATTATCATTCGCATCATCTGGGTTTTTGCCGGCGCTTATCATCAGCATGTTTTTACATGGCGAAGAAAATATCCAAAAACAAATGATGAAAGTGGTGACGCTGATGTAGAGAATAATGCCTGGAAAAATGTATTGATAGTAGCCTGGACAGGAACCAGGGGAGTAGTATCGCTGGCCACTGCCATGGCATTGCCACTAACCCTGGAAGACAAATCTGCTTTTCCGCAAAGAAATATAATTTTATTTCTGGCTTTCGTAGTGATCTTTGTAACGCTGGTTGTACAAGGCCTGTCACTGCCTTTACTCATTCGTTTGCTTGGTGTAAAAATTCAACAGAATCCCGGCAAGGAAGAAAAACAGTTGCAGCTTCAAATGGCGAACACCATTCTCAAATATATCGAACGGGACTTTCCTATAAGCATGGAATCAAAATTACGCGAGCAGCTCAAAAAAAAATACCAGCTTGCCGTGACGTACCTTAGAAAAGAAGTACGTGATCATGAAGCCGGCATCAATAATGAGGAAGATGATAACAATCTTGTGTTAACACCGCTGAATCAAATGCTTACCGCTCAATTGGAAATAGCAAAGTTTCAGCGTGAATTACTTATCAAATATCATAAGGAAGGCGTATACAATGATGAGGTTATCCGTAAGGTAGAGCAGGAACTTGATATAGAAGATATAAGGCTGAATAATTTGATTGAGAGCCAGAGCAAGGTGCCGGTGTAGTGTTTTGGGTATGAGGTGTGGGGTATGAGGTATGGGCTATTGTTGGTCTTAGGAACAATTATCAGGCAATTTTTTAATGAAGGTTGCGATCATTCTTCTAATTTGAATTACGTTCTGTGAAAGCTCGTCAAAGGTTCTCTGGTCTATATAATTAAGATCTTTAGATAGCAATAGCTGGTATTCGAGCTCGGAACAAGATCCGGTTGCCACGGTAAAAAAATATTTTAATTGTAGATTACTGTTGCGGCCGCAACCTTCGGCAATATTTGTAGGAATGGATGAACTGGATCGCCTTATTTGACTTGTCAGGCCAAACATTTCATCTTTGGGAAAATAACGGGTAAAATCATAAATTTTTAAAGTCAGTTGATGACTTTTTTGCCAAATGATAAGCTCATAGAAATTCCGCATTTTTTTGTGAAAATAATGAACCTAACATACTTAAATATGTTGAAAACACGCAGTTTAATATAAAAATTATGCAGTATAAAATTAAACGCTTACTAGCCCATACCCCATACCTCATACCCCATACCCAAAGATTTAAAACGCCAGCCTGAAACTCCCGAATATCCCAAACCGTTTGATCTTCTCCACAGGTAAGGGCCGGGGAGCAAGGCGCCATACAAAATCAACCCTGAACACTTTCAGAATATTATCAACCCCGGTTCCCACTTCAATATAAGTTTTACCATTCAGCGTTTGAAATGAATTATATGGATTATTTACATTGAGCTCATAATTAGCATCACTCATTTTACCGATCAGGCCCTTGGCACTCCAGAACTGCCGGAACTTAAGTTTACGGGTAATAGGTATATACCTGAAAAGCCCGTTGCCTATATTATGTTCCACATTAAATCCTGCATATTGGTCACTGATATATTCATACCGGTTCATCAGGTTAAACGCATACTTGTTATAGTAATAAATCTCATTACCCGGGTGAACTTCCAGCAGCATATAGGGGAGGTTTCCATAAATTTTACCTCCAAAAAAATTATAGTATAAACTGCCGAGTGGCGCAATTTTTACATAGTCTGAAATACTCAGATAAACTTTACTGTAATTGTAGTTGCTATTTAATACGCCTGATATTCCTTTAGCGAATCTGAATTCCGTAATAGGATAAAGGCTTCCAAGGCTGGTACGGTAAAAATATGATTCTAAAAATTTTTCAAGGTAAGCAAACCGCAATCTTACCGATACTTCGGTATTATTAAGAGGGTCTCCGGTGGTAGAAGGAAAAATAGATTTTGGTGGAAGGTTTCGCAACGGATCATATTGCTTGTGAATCATACCCAGCGTAAAAGAAAAACCATTATCCCATGATTTTAAATATTCAATTTTCTTTTCATCAATCTGCATGAATTTCAAAGGAATGTTTGGTTTGCGTATAGCCAGCGCAAAAATATTATCCGTACTGATCTCATCATAATAGGTTTGTCCGTTATCCAGGTCCTTGGTATAAGAAGCATATATCGAGGACCGCGGGTGACGGGTAAACAAGTACATGCCATCTAATTTATATTTTAGTTTCCCGTCACCGAATCCATAAGCCAGGTAGCCATGCAGAATGAGGTTCTTATTAAAATCATAGTTGGTGCCCAGATCAAAGCGAAAGCGGGCGCCTTCAAAGCTGTTACGTGTAAACCAGTTATAAAACGGCCCTATCTCGAAGTTGCCGATATCTTTGTAACCGGTTGCTAAAAAAGTTATGCGATCGGTATATTTTTTAAAGATCGGCATCTTTTGCAAAGTGTCTATCATCGAGTAAATAGACTGCTCGGTTTTGGTAAGGTCTTCATGCCGGGAATCCTTCCAGTAATCATTCTCTTTTTCCCGGGCGCCCTTGGCAAAAATTATTTCTTCTTTGAGTTTATTCTTTTTAATCTCTTTAGTTACCGAGGTGTCATCAATTATAATATTACGATAGGTAGTAGTTTTACGTCCTATAGCGCCGGCGAGTGTTTTGCCTATGGGCGCTATATCCACCACAAACTTATCTTTAGATAAAAACCAGGTAGAATCAGGCAATTGCGCGTATTCCTGGATAACGCTCAGTTTTTCAACAAAATTTATATTGGCATCTTTAGAAAGAAACAACGTCATTTTTTGAACGGCAAAGGTGGTATCATGGATCCAGCAATCTCCCTCAAAAGTATTTTCACCTTTACGTTTAGGATAGAATCCCATGTGAATGAGCCGTTGCCCGTTTACATATTGGGTGTCAACAAGTTTATAACGGTAGTAGGCATCACCGTTATCGCTTATCGGACTAACGAACTGCTTATCGAAAACCGGTATAAAATTATTGTACACATTAACGTTCTGATCGGTGCCTCCAAGAAATTTGCTGACACTTTCGTTATTAACGCCCATGGTCTTGCTTCCCTTGATGATCTCACGGGTAACACGGGGACTTTTCTGAAAATAAAAATCTGAAATGGTTTCAGTAAGATATACAGGCAGGAATGGAGGGCCTTCGGAAGTATCTACATGCTGTTCTATAATGCTCTTGAAAGGCTTCAGCAGGCGCCATTCTTTTAATTTATCGAATTTTACCCGGTTCAGGTCAAGCTCCAGCTTGTTATATAATTCATAAGAATAGTTATTGAATTTAGCCCTGTCGTTGAAAGCTTTTCTTTTTACAATCCTTCGCCATAATAACAGTCCGCGATCGATTTTTCGCTTAACGATTACCTCCTGTGCATATTTACCCCTGTCCATCTGAAGTACCAGATATAACGTATCGTTAACAGCTTTAGCCAGGAGTTCGGCGTTGATAGCTATTTTAAAATCTTTATAACCAACATAAGTAATAGCAAGCGTGTCAGCCGGCCAGTTGTTGAAATTAAAACGAAAATTACCGGCAGAATCGCTCAGTTTCCCAATGCCGGCTTTAAGAAATTGAATAGAGGCGAAAGGTATCCGTTCATCACTAAGGCCATCCTGAACATGGCCCCTGATTATTTTTTGCTGAGCATAAAGAGAAGTCAGGCCACCGATAAAAAAACAAGATAACAGGATTTTTTTTAAATGCCCTTTAAAACTCATCTGTTTGAATACTAGAATTACACAAAATATTAGGTAAGAGGAAATCTAAAACAAAATATTAAACATATTTTTTTGTGAAAGCACCTTACAAAACCCTGTCAATAGCAAATTTACCAATACATAAATAAATTACAACTGAAACTGCTATTTCTACTTTTACTAAAATTATTTTATACATCATCTTAATAGAATAATCCCCTGGTTATTAGTTTAATTTACATTTTAATATTACAAACCAGGGCAGATTACAATTGTTACCTGGTAAAATATTCCCTACTTGTAACATCCCTGTTTGCAGAAAGTTTTATTTTTCTTTACTTCATTAATCATTTCACCTTTAACGAATTAAAATTTTATTTATTAATGGTCCGGCCATTTATTTTAATTAAGGAGAAAATTTTAATATCTAACACGGTATCATTCTTCCTCATACTGCAAATCCGGACTCTTGAACAGCCAGCCTTGAAATCGTCAAAAATCTGAAACCTTGTGCCTGTTTTATTTTGTTCTTCAGATTAAATCTGATAATTTTCAGGAAACATGAACAACAATGAATAATTTATTTCTATGCATTTGACACCAAGGGAATCTGAAAAGCTGCTCCTGTATCTTGCAGGCGAGCTGGCTGAAAAACGAAAAGCACGGGGCTTGCGGCTGAATTACCCCGAAGCCATCGCCCTTATCAGCAGCCAGCTTCAGGAAGGAGCCAGGGACGGTAAAACGGTTGCAGCATTGATGCAGTATGGCACTACTTTATTATCCCGGGAAGATGTTATGGAAGGAGTTCCTGAAATGATCGAAGAAATTCAGATAGAAGCCACATTCCCGGATGGAACCAAATTGGTAACGGTTCACCATCCCATCAAATAAATATAATTACAATGATCCCCGGAGAATACTTACTGGCGGAAGGCAGGCCATCAATAAAAATTATTGTGGTGAATACCGGCGACCGCCCCGTTCAGGTAGGTTCGCACTTTCACTTCTTTGAAGTAAATAAACAAATGAGGTTTGATCGTGAAAAAGCTTTCGGCATGCGTTTGAATATAGCCGCCGGTACGGCGGTACGTTTTGAACCGGGTGAGGAAAAGGAAGTAGAACTGGTACCTTTCGGCGGTTCCCGACATGTTTTTGGTTTCAACAATCTTGTTAACAGGGATACCGCATCTGCTGAAAATTGCCGGAAAGCTATGGACAAGATAGCAGTGCTTGATTTTAAAAATGTAAAGGAATGAGTTTATCCGTTAACAGGATCAGGTATGCCAATATGTATGGACCCACTACAGGCGATAAAATACGTCTGGGTGATACCGATCTGCTGATTGAAATAGAAAAAGACCATACTGTTTATGGAGATGAAAGCAAGTTTGGTGGCGGCAAAACGATCCGGGATGGTATGGCGCAGTCAGCCAGGG
>CAXSIE010000300.1:6248-6952 GCA_964237295.1 uncultured Flavihumibacter sp.
GTTTTGGATTTTGTGATAACCAGCGTAATGATCATAGACCATTGGGGAATCGTAAAGGGTGATATCGGAATTAAAGACGGAAAAATTGTTCGTATAGGCAAAGCCGGAAATCCGGACACGATGGATGGGGTGGATGCGGATATGATCCTCGGGGCCGCTACCGAAGTCCATGGGGGTGCGGGTTTGATTGCAACAGCCGGCGGAATTGACGCGCACATTCACTTCATTTGTCCGCAACAGATAGATCATGCGCTTTTCAGCGGCGTTACTACGATGATAGGCGGAGGCACCGGTCCGGCAGATGGCACCAATGCAACCACCGTTACGCCCGGCGCCTGGAACATCAGGAAGATGCTGGAAGCCGCTGAAGCATTTCCCATGAACCTCGGGTTCCTGGGCAAAGGAAACTGCGCTGCCGCAGATCCGCTGGTGGAACAGGTGGAAGCGGGGGTGATAGGATTGAAGATCCACGAAGACTGGGGATCAACGCCTGCCGTTATTGACAGTGCGCTGAAAGTGGCCGACGAATACGACATACAGGTAGCCATCCATACCGATACCTTAAATGAAGCGGGATTTTTAGAAGATACTATTAAAGCTATCGGCGGACGTACCATCCACACCTATCATACGGAAGGAGCGGGCGGAGGGCATGCTCCGGATATCATCCGTGCGGCTATGTTTCCTAATATCTTACCTTCTTC
>CAXSIE010000301.1:0-5564 GCA_964237295.1 uncultured Flavihumibacter sp.
AGAAAGCGCTGATAGAAGGAGGCTCCTGGTGGAACCAGGCGTTTGAAGCCGCCGGTTATAAAAATGCTTTTATCGTAAAAGAGCTTCCCGAAGGAGCAGACCCTATGGATATTCGTTATAACGTAGTGAACTGGGTAAACCGCTCCGGCTCGCCGCGCGCTTTTTCCTACGGATCTTCTTATATTGATCCACGTACAGGTGAGATCATCAAAGGGGTGGTTACCCTGGGCTCAGACAGGCATCGCCAGGATTATTTAATAGCCGAAGGATTGTTGCAGCCTTATGAAGACGGCAAACCCGTTAACAAGAAAATGGAAGAGATGGCATTGGCAAGAATTCGGCAACTTTCAGCTCACGAGATCGGACATACCCTTGGCTTCTATCATAATTTTGCAGCAAGCATTAAGGACCGTGCGTCTGTAATGGACTATCCTTTTCCTAAATTCAGTTTAAAAGCAGACGGTACCATAGACGTTTCTGATGCTTACGCAAAAGGAATCGGCAGCTGGGACAAACGCGCCATCATATGGGGCTACCAGGATTTTCCTAAAGGAGTGGATGAAGACCTGGCTCTGGAAAAAATTATGCAGCAAACCTTAAAAGAAGGCTTCATCTTTATCCCCGATGTGGGCGGAGATGCGCATCCCCTGTCTCACCAATGGGATGGCGGCGCAAATGCCGTTACTGAATTGAACAGGATCATGGACGTTCGTAAACATGTGCTGGCAGGCTTTTCAGAAAAAGCTATTCCTGCCGGCGCCCCGATGGCTACATTGGAAGAAGTACTGGTTCCTGCTTACCTACTCCACCGCTACCAGATAGAAGCTGCGGCAAAATCCATAGGCGGACTGTTTTTTACACATGCCATTAAAAACGACGGCCAGGTAATTACAAAAATGGTGGAGCCTGAGGAACAATGGAAGGCTTTCGATGCACTGATAAATACGATAACCCCGGATGCACTGGCACTGCCTGAAGCGTTGATCAGTAAAATTCCTCCCCGGCCTTCGGGATACCCAGGTTCTTTAGAAACTTTCAGCGGTCATACCGGTCCAACTTTCGATCCGCTCGGCGTTGCGGAGTCGGCCGCGAATACTACCCTTGCAGCAATGCTCAACCCTGCAAGGGCGGCAAGATTGGTAGAATACAATGCACGTGATAACAAACAACCCGGATTGTTACCTGTGTTGGATAAGCTGATAGAACGAACCTGGAAAGCACCGAAGTTAACAGGCTATAAAGGCGAACTGCAGACGCTGGTTAACAACCTGATGCTGAAAAACCTGCTAACGCTTGCAGCAAATCCGGATGCTTCTGAAAGCGTGAGAGGGCAGGCATTGTTAAAGATCGATGAATTGAAAGAATATCTGAATAGCAGCATGGCTGCTTCTCAACCATTGCAAAAGGCGAACATGCTTTTTGGACTTGCGCAGATTGGTGAGTTCGGAAAAAATCCTGACAAGTTTTTGCCGGCTCCGGCTTTTGATATGCCGCCTGGAGCGCCGATCGGCATGCCTGGGTTATGGTTTATGGATGAAGATTTTTAAATTTTTTTAACCACGGAGTAAAGCCGGAGGGTAAGAAGCCGTTACACAGAGGAGGTCTCTGTGTAACGGCTTCTTCACCTCTAGCTTTTTCTCCGTGGTTATAGAAAACTAACATTCGAAAGGCCGTAGCATAAATAAGCGCAAAAAAGTAATTATTTTTAACGGCTAGATAGACGCAGTCGGTAAGTTTACACCAACAGTTAAATACACATAGAAGATTTATACAGACGTAGAAGACTCACAAAATTCATTTACAACGTTTTCGTTGACTATTTAGCGATTAAAATATGTATCACACCTTTTCATTTGTTAGCTTTAGTTCCTGCTTGAATTAACACCGGGAAATTCGCTAAGGGAGCTGTGCGATAGTATAAGTATTCCTGGTTTCATATTTCATTTCCAGAGCAGCTATAATAATATGAAACAAAAATTTAACCGCCGTCAGTTCATACAAACCGCTTCCAGTGCAGGTCTTGCATTGGGCTTACCTGGTTACCTGCCGGTATTTCATTCAAAAATAAATAACGAATCTCAGGGCAGGATTGGCATTATAGGATTGGACACCTCTCACAGCGTTGCTTTTGCAAAGGCACTGAATGCTGCCGAACCCGCCCCCGAATTTAAAGGATATAAAGTAGTGGCTGCTTATCCCAGGGGCAGTAAGGATATAGAATCGTCTACCAAAAGAATACCCGGGTATACGGAAGACGTAAAAAAACTAGGTGTTGAGATCGTAAATTCCGTTGATGACCTGCTGAAGAAAGTGGATTTCGTGCTTCTGGAAACGAACGATGGGCGACCGCACCTGGAACAGGCTTTACTGGTGCTGAAAGCCGGCAAACCCATGTTTATTGATAAACCCGTAGCAGGTTCCTTAAGTGATATGATGGCTATATATGATGCCTCAAAAACATATAAGGTACCCATATTCTCGTCTTCATCGCTGCGTTATATGGAAAGCGTACAGGACGTAGTTAAAGGTAAAATAGGTGCTGTTTTAGGAGCGGATACTTTTAGTCCGGCAACGTTAGAGAAAACACACCCGGACTTCTTCTGGTACGGGGTACACGGCGTAGAAATTTTATTTGCTATAATGGGCACCGGCTGTAAACAGGTAATCCGGATCAGTAACGCTGATACAGATATAGTGGTAGGCACCTGGAAAGATGGAAGGGCGGGCACTTTCAGAGGAACCAGAACTGGAACCCATGACTATGGAGGCACCGCCTATGGTGTTAAAGGCAACCTTTCCCTGGGACCATTCAAAGGATATGATAACCTGCTGGTTCAAATTATAGACTTTTTTAAAACAGGTAAAACGCCGGTTCAACCGGAGGAAACCCAGGAGATTTATGCTTTTATGGAAGCGGCCGATGAAAGCAAGCGTACCGGCGGGGCGCCGGTTGATCTTGAAACGGTGATCCAAAAGGCCGGTAAAAAGAAATAAAAGATTTACAATAATAGCTAAAAAAAAGAAACGATTTGTAAAGTCTTTGAGGACTTCAGAGGCCGTTTTCTCTTTTTGCCTGGCACTTGTGCACAATAAGTTTACAAGGTATTTCGATGTTTTTTGGCGCCTTGTTTTCATTCGTATCTTTTTCATTAATCATTTGGAAAAGGAGCATGGCGGCTTGTTTACCTACTTCGTAAAAGTCTTCTTCTATGGAGGCAACGGGTTTATTATCGAGATAATCAAATAATAAAAGATTTCCAAAGTCAGTAAAATCAATTGAATGCAGCTTACCGGGATATTGTTGTTTTAAAAACTCGATTGCGTCCAGCGTAATGTAATTTTTAAAAGTAAAGATGGCAGTTGGCGGAACAGTTAATGTCATAAGTTCCAGCATGGCTTTTTCTGTTTCCCGTTTAGTAAAATCAACTACCCTGATAAGCTCCTTATCCAAAGCGATGCCCTGTTTCCAGAGCGCCTGTTTGTATTCTTCCAGACGCAGTTGGGAGATCTGCAGGGTCTCCGGACCCATAATATGCGCTATCCTTACATGTCCTTTTTCAATTAAAAAACCGGTTGCCTTAAAGGCCCCTTCCTGGTTATCTATGGAAACATAATTGAAAGAATGGTTTTTGGGCTCCCTGATAATACATATGAAGGGTATGCCTACCGATTTGAATTTTTCAAAAAAGGTAAGGTCCACAGTATTTTTTGTAACCGCTATGATCAACCCGTCTACACGGTTCTTGATCATAACATTCGCGATGTTCTCTTCTTTTACAACATCTTCATGCGTCTGACTCAGTATGATATTATATCTTTCTTTTTCTGCAATCTCTTCAACGCCGTTTATAGCTTCCACATAGAATTGATCCCGCAAATCGGGCAGTATCACGCCTATGGTTAAGCTTTTGTTCAGTTTAAAATTGCGGGCCGACTCATTAGGAACATAATTCCATGCTTCAGCAAGCATCCTTACTCTTTCCTTCGTTAAAGCACTGATTGAAAGGTCACCATTCAAAGATTTGGAAACTGTTGATATCGACATATTCAATTTCCTGGCAATATCCTTTAGTGTTATTCCTTTTTTCATCTTTATCCGTTTTTGCACACAGTTGAATAAATTTCTAAGTAAAGATGGCAGCAAAACACATTTAATATTAAATATGTTAATTCACTTTCATAACAAACCAACCTAAATCTATTACGAATACATAGTTTGATTGATAACTTTAGCGGATGCGATAATAGGTGATATATTATTATAGCTATGAATGAAATTAATAAATCTTTAATGTACCTTATTACAAAATGTTTCAAACGTTGTATTAAACCATTTCAAACGTTGTAATAGCGGAAATAGCTGATACGAGGTTATCATCTCATACAAGAATGTAAATTTTAAGATAGTTTAGCTATCTCGTTCTGCACTCATGATTTCAAATAAGTTTTGAAATAAATAATTATAATTTACTATGGCAACTACTTTTTTACGCAATCGCAGGCTATTGCTACTATCAGTGATTTGCATGTTCTTTTTCACCTCCGTTTTACATGCACAGGTTCAAACCGTTTCAGGCAGCATCAGGTCAGCTTCTGATAATCAACCTTTATCCGGAGTTACAGTACAGGTAAAGGGCACTTCTAACAGAACGGCTACCGACGCCAAAGGATACTATCTGCTGAAAAACCTGTCATCATCTGATTCCCTGTTGTTTTCCTTTATCGGATTTAAAAGTGAAACAGTTGCTGTAAACAACCGCGCCGAAGTAAATTTTACTTTGCAGGTGGAAGCTGCTTCCCTTGAAGAAGTGGTGGTGGGATATGGAACCCAGCGGAAAAGCGATCTAACCGGTGCTATTACAAGGGTTTCGATGGACAGCAAGTCATTACTGGCAAACACTAACCTCTTGCAGGCATTATCGGGAAGCGCGCCCGGAGTAAATGTTCAGGGAACAGGTGGTGCAGGAGCGGAACCCAATATTTCCATCAGGGGACAAACCTCCCTGTCAGCAAGTGACAGGCCCTTGATTGTTCTTGACGGGATTATTTATAACGGAAGCATATCAGACATTAACGTGAGCGATGTAGAATCCATAGATATTTTGAAGGACGCCAGTTCAGCCGCAGTGTACGGATCAAGGTCCGCTAACGGCGTGATGCTGATCACCACAAAAAAAGGGAAAACGGATAAACCAACGGTTACCTTCAACATGTACAACGGCTTTCAGGACATGACCAACAACCCGATGAAAGTAATGAATGCCGAACAATATGCAGTACGGCTGGTGGATTATTACTACCAGCAAGACCTGTATACATGGTACAAAACCAAGCCGACAAGCGCCGTGGGTAAACCGGTTAGGCCCGATATAACAAACCGTAACACCGTAGCCGCCCGCCTGAGAACACAGGAAGAAAGAGATAATTACCTTGCAGGAAACTCCATTGACTGGGTAAAGGAAGTACTACAGCCTGCCCCGATTCAAAACTATAACCTGAACTTTTCAGGAAGGAGTGATAAAACAAGTTACTTTGTTTCAGGCTCCTATACCAATGAGAAAGGA
>CAXSIE010000301.1:5574-6937 GCA_964237295.1 uncultured Flavihumibacter sp.
TTACGTTCCAACCTCGAGAGCAAGGTTACCGACTGGTTTACGCTTGGAGTGAACACAGCCTATTCTTACCGTGATTATTCAGGACTGGAAGCAAGCCTTGGTGATGCAAGGTCCGCCAGTCCGCTTGCAAATAACAAGATCGGTTCTGCCAGATATGATACTTACCTCACCGGAGAGATTTACATGCCCTACCCTCTTAACAATTTATATGTTACCAATAAGGATATCCGGAACAGTCTTTTTGTAGTGGGAAGCGCCAAGATAACCGTACCCTGGATCAAGGGGTTGAATTATGAGCTGAATTATTCCAACACTTACTCCAACAGAAATAATAATACTTTTTATCCTGTGACCACACCTCAGGGCGCCGGCAACAAAGGCCTGGCCGTAAAAAGCCCTTCCGAGAACAGGAACTGGATCGTGAACAATATTGTCACTTATCAAAGATCTTTCGGTAATCACAGGATTAATGCCACTTTGCTCTACAGCCGCGAAAATAGCCATGCAGATAGCTCTATTCTTACTGCCCAGGGATTTGACAATCCTGTATTAGGATATAATAATGTAGGACTCGGCACCAATTCAACAGTTGCCTCCAGTGCAACCGAGGCCAACGGCCTTTCTTCAATGGCCCGCCTTAACTACACTTTTAAGAACCGGTATCTGTTAACGGCAACCGTTAGGAAAGACGGCTTCTCGGGTTTTGGAGAAAACAGAAAGTTCGCAACGTTCCCTTCCGTTTCACTGGGATGGGTGGTTTCCGAAGAGCCATTTTTCAATAACATGAAAGATGTATACCTTAAGCTGAGGGCTTCTTACGGAAAAAACGGCAACCAGGGAATAGGAAGCTATTCCAGCTTTTCAAGGATGGGCACCGATGCGTATGTGTATGGATCAACAACGGCGATAGCCATTTTTCCCAGTACATTGGGAAATACCGACCTGGGTTGGGAAACCACTTCATCGTTTAACCTGGGACTGGATTTCGGTCTTTTTAACAGGAGAATTACAGGGTCCGTTGATGTGTATAAAGCGCAAACGACCGATGTGCTGGTTAACAGGGCACTTCCTCAAACTTCCGGTTACCCGAGTGTGTGGACCAATATCGGTGGCATAGATAATCATGGGGTAGAGCTGGCATTATCCAGTATTAACCTCAATGGTATTTTCCAGTGGAAAACCGATTTTGTATTTTCTGTTAACAGAGACAAGATATCCAAACTCTACGGCGGCGAAAATGATAAAGACATTGGTAATTCCTGGTTTGTAGGACAGCCGATAAGTTCCATTTATGATTACCAGATGGCCGGGGGCGTTTACACGGAAAGTGAGTTATATAACGGCACCACACTTAAAAACTGGT
>CAXSIE010000302.1:0-2040 GCA_964237295.1 uncultured Flavihumibacter sp.
ATGACCTTCGTTTGGATAAACGAACAGCTCATTGGTAACGCCGTCCTTTTGTAATTTGTCTTTCAGTAATTCAGATTGTTTGGGGTTTACCAATGGATCTTTACCACCCTGGAACAGCAATGTGGGACAGCTTTGTGTTGTTACATAATTAATAGGACTGGATTGATTATAAGCCGCTCCATTATCAGTTGGATTGCCTCCTAATAATAACTCGAGCAGTTGCGGCACCTGGGGAAATACCGGATTGTTATACATGTAATTAAAATCGGAAGGACCGAAGAATGAAACAACTGCTTTCACTTTTACAGGATCTGAATATTTATATGCCTGTAACAAAGCCAGGTGTGCTCCGGCACTTGCGCCCAATAGTATGATATTATTAGATATCCGGTATTCAGCCGTTTTATTTACAATAAAAGACAGCGCCATTTTCACATCATTTTCCTGTGCCGGGAATTTGTTTTGACTGGCACTGACCAACCGGTAATTGATGTTTGCAAAAGCATAATCGGGTAAATGATTTTTCAATGAGTCTATATAAGGTTTGAACCCGTTCTTATCACCGCCTGACCAGCTTCCGCCATGTATAAGAAATAATAGTTTGGTTGAATGAACAGATCGGTTAGCCGGAAGGTAAACATCCATTACCTGCTTAGGATCGGAACCATAAGCAACATTAAGATAAACAGAAGGTGGAAGCGTTGTTATGGTGTCATTTGAAGCCGCGTTTGCAGGAAGCGTGTGAGATATAATTTGCATAATGACCAATAATACAATGATTTTCATGACTGCAAATTAGTAATGTAAAAGAAAATAAAATGTGAAAGATAGGGAGAAGACAGTACCATAGAGGTAGGTGACAGGGAGTTTTTTTGGCCACTAAGGCACGAAGGCGCTAAGGTGCACAAAGAAATTAATTACAGGTTAAGGGAGTTCACCTTGCTTTTAAATAATCTTTGTGCACCTTAGTGCCTTCGTGCCTTAGTGGCCAAAAACTAACCTTTCAGATCCAGCTTTATCTGCAACTCATCAAACTGCTTGTCGTCAATGCTGTTGGGCGCATCGAGCATTACGTCGCGGCCGCTGTTGTTTTTGGGGAAAGCGATGAAATCACGGATGCTTTCGCTGCCACCCAGTATGGCACAAAGACGGTCGAAGCCAAAAGCAATACCACCATGAGGCGGCGCGCCGTATTCAAAAGCACCCATCAGGAAGCCGAATTTATGCTGCGCCTCTTCTTTCGACATTCCCAGGGCGGCAAACATTTTTTCCTGAAGATCGCGTTGAAAGATGCGTATGGAGCCGCCACCGATCTCATTGCCATTTAAAACAATATCATACGCGTTCGCTTTAATACTGGCATAGGGATGCTGAAGATATGCCGCAGCATTTTCAATCAAAGGATTGTTATTGATCATCACTTCAATATGCTCCGGCTTAGGCGCGGTAAAGGGATGGTGACGGGCAACCCAGCGATTCTCTTCTTCAGCATATTCAAACAATGGAAAGTCAAGCACCCATAACAACCGGTATTCATCATTTTTTCTCAGTCCTAAACGCTGTCCCAGTTCAAGACGCAGGTCGCTGATAGCTTTTCGGGTTCTTTCTTCCGGTCCGGCTACAATCAAAACCAGGTCACCTGCCTGGGCCTGGCAAAAAGCTGCGATCGCTTTAAGTTTATCCTGATTATAAAACTTATCAACGCTGCTTTTAAAAGTGCCATCTGCGTTGCATTTTATCGTTACCAAACCCTGCATGCCGACCTGCGGGCGCTTTACCCAATCGGTTAATTCATCTGTTTGTTTACGGGTGTATTCACCTGCACCCGGCACTGCAATAGCCACTACCGTTTCTGCCTTATCAAAAACACCGAATCCGGCGTCATTGATCAATTCACCGGTAGCGGTGATCTCACCGCTCATTTTAAAAGCCGACTTTAAATTGGCAACCTTCATTCCAAAGCGGATATCGGGTTTGTCGATACCATAATGCCACATGGCATCTTCCCATGTCATGCGTGCTACGGTGTCAGTATAATCA
>CAXSIE010000302.1:2050-6924 GCA_964237295.1 uncultured Flavihumibacter sp.
TATAATCAATCCCTTTAACATCTTTAAATATGGATTTTATCATTCCTTCAAACATGTTAATGATATCTTCCTGTTCCACAAAGCTCATTTCGCAATCTATCTGGGTAAATTCAGGCTGGCGGTCGGCACGAAGGTCTTCATCACGGAAACATTTTACTACCTGGTAATAACGGTCGTAACCACTTACCATCAGTAATTGCTTAAAAGTTTGCGGACTTTGAGGCAAAGCATAAAATTGTCCCGGGTTCATGCGGGAAGGCACCACAAAATCCCTGGCTCCTTCCGGCGTAGACCTGATAAGAAAAGGCGTTTCAATATCCATGAATCCTTTATGATGGAGGTAATTTCTTGCGGAGCGGTTGACGGCATAACGGAGCTCCAGGTTTTTTTTCAAACCATTCCTGCGCAGGTCGAGAAAACGGTATTTCATGCGAAGGTCGTCGCCTCCGTCTGTATCGTCCTGAATAGTGAAAGGAGGAACGGCTGATTTATTTAATATCCTGAATTTTTTTATTTGTATTTCAATATCACCTGTAGCTATATTAGGATTTTTATTGCTGCGTTCATTTACAATACCTGTAGCCTGCAACACAAATTCACGGCCTAAAGGATTTTCATCCAGGGTCTTATTCATATCTTCTCCAAACAACAATTGTGTAATGCCATAGCGGTCACGTAAGTCTACAAAGGTGATGGAGCCAAACTTGCGGATGGTTTGCACCCATCCTGCCAAAGACACTTCAATAGTGGAATCGGTGATTCTTAATTCCCCGCAGGTATGCGTTCTGTACATCGTTAATATTTTTAGACAGCCTGTAAAAGAATGATTATATTGTAAAACCATTTCTTTAAATACCAGGTCAGTAGTTTTAGGGGGGCAAAGGTAAAAGAAACCGTTAAGGAATCCATATTTTACTGCAAATGCAGCATTTGTCAATGAAATACGCTCTTGGTAATAATATTGAACATCCAAACCGTATCAAACACTGACGCCTGATATCTACTGACTGATTTTACCAATACTATCTGCGGAAAAATTCAATATTACATAAGCCGGTTATGTTGAATATTTAAAAAGTTTACAGCTCTTGCCATGAAAACAATAACCTAAATCCATGTTTGTGATTTCTGAATGATCCAGAGGGTTTCTTGTTAAAAAAGAAAATATTGCGCATGGAAATTTTAATCATTTGTACGCTTTTGTTCAGTACCGTTTTTCTTCCCCATTTGTTGCGTCCATATGTTGAAGGATTTCTGATGCAACGGAAAAGAAAAGAATTCATTCAACACGAACCTTTTTATCGCGACCTGATTTTCAGGAACATCCGTTTCTTTCACCGGCTTGATTCCGACCAGCAGGACAAATTTTTATTCAGAACCTATCTTTTTCAGCGGGCCCGCAAGTTTCATTATGTGGGCGTGGAAGCCAGTCCTGAAATGCCTGTATTAATCAGTGCGGTTGCTGCCCAGCTTACTTTAGGACTGGATAAATTCACCCTGAATTATTTTCGTGATATCTATGTGCTGGAACATGATTATCATTATGGATATTATTCTTTGCCTTTTATGGGGCATGTAGATAGTTCAGGAATTTATTTATCATGGGATAATTTTTTACAGGGCCTGGGAACTAACAGAGACAGTAATAATGTCGGATTGCATGAAATGGCGCACGCGCTGGCTTACGTTAATTTTGTTACCAAAACAGAAGAAGACAAACATTTTATAAAGGAGTTCAAAAACTTTTCCAGAATAGCAAGACCCATTTTCCAGGAAATGCAAAGAGGGAAAAAGAACCTGCTGGGTGATTATGCGGCAACTAATTACCATGAATTCTGGGCGATCAGTGTGGAGATGTTCTTCGAGAATCCGCTTCGTTTCAAACATGAATTACCTGATTTATACCTGGCTATGAGTAAAGTTTTGAAACAGGATCCTATAGAGCAGATCAAGTACAAGCGGTCTATAATTTACAGGAAGGCGAATTAAGCTGGCAGCAACATTAAAGTGTTTCCACTCCTTCAAGCGTTGCTTCATCCAATCTTTGTTTTTTTCTTTCCGCAGGAAAAATAATTACATAATAGTACGCTATAAATCCGATCCCGATAAAAAAAGGAATAGCAGCGTAATACCGGAACCGATCGGGCATATCACGAAATTCAACGATCATCCAATAAGCATTGGCGCATATCCAGAAATCAACGGCAAGGTTATGAAAGAGCTCGGCTTTTATATGCCTGGTCTGCCAGGTGATAAGCAATGCCGCGGATATGGTAGGGATGATCATAAATAATCCCAACGGCCTCCAAAGCATCGCCCAGCTTAAATCTTTGAACAGCCAGAAAACGATGTGCAAATTTTCTACTACACGAAATCTTTGTGGAATGCAATACATGCCGTTTGAAGTATTCATTGGGGAAAATAAATTTTTTTTAGAGACACTTTCCTAAGGATAGCCATAGCCAAACAAAAATATGATTTCTGAACCATGAAGAAAAATCACAGTGCAGGCAAGAAATCACAGTCCGGGTCTTGCCAGCACTTTCCTGAATCGTTCCACAGTTACTTCTTGTAATAACGCAGTTTTATCAGTAAGATGGTCCACCAGTTTTTTAGCAAAATAAGGTGCCAGCGAACATCCCTTTGTACCCATACCGTTGAAGATGCCTATTTGCGGATATTGTGGATGAAAGCCTATAAATGGACGCCGTTCCAGCGTAGCCGGACGGATCGCCGACCAATGGTCCATTACAGTAAAAGGAACTTTTAAAAAATGTTTTAACTGGGCTTCCGTTTTTTGCCGGAAGGCGGTTGTGGGCTGATCATTCTCAAACTGCCATTCATGGGATGACCCTACCCAGAAAAGATCCTCTTTCCAGGGCACCATGCTTAAGCCTTTTTTAAAAATATTATGGAAAGGAAAGTCCTTTACTTTCACTATCAATACTTCCCCTTTATTGGGAGCAAAAGGAAGGTTTTTAAACCAGCGGTTATCCTGGCTTTTAATGCCATCACAAAAAATAATTTTACTGGCGAAAATATCCTCATATTCAATACCGGCAGGCGTTATGATCAGCTTTTCCGAATCAAAACATCCTTCTCTTAAAATATTTTTATGAAGAAGTGACTGCCTGAAAGCAGGCAGCAGTTGCTGAAGATTAACCAGGAAGCACGGATCTATAATACCATAGCCAAAATCATAATTCAGAACGGAGTACCAGTCATTACTGTCTGTTGGTAGCCGCAGGTATTGCGGGTCTTCCTGTATCTTGTCTAAAAATGCAAGTCGCATTTGCGGCGTTGGAAAAAAATCAATGGTAGTTGTTTTGGTGATGCATTCAATGCCAAGGTTGCTGCCCAGACTTTTATAAGCTTCCCAGGCAAAGGGCATGAGTTCATCAATCATCCATGTTTTTACAATGCGTCTTCCTGTTACAGGGTTTATGATTCCTGAAGCTATGCGCGATGCAGTATGTTGCTTCATTTCATCTATCACTATAAAAGATAATCCTGCTTTTTCCAGCTCATGGCATAAGAAGCTTCCGGAGATTCCTTGTCCGATGATGAGGTAGTCGATGTTCATGGTATAAAAATAGTGTTCTTGTGAAACATTTATTTTAACCACAGAGAAATTTCTGGCGTTCCCTCCGCGGTTAAAAAAGACGCGGACTATTCAACATTTATTCTTATCCCTTCACTATGACTCGAAAACTCCGGCGCATACATACATTGAATGCTGCTAACGCCGTTACTGAAATTGCCGGCCTGCGCAACAAATAATGGATACTCAAATACATAAACACCCTTTGGCAACCAGTTAAAGAAAAAACTGGTACTTGCATCTTTTGTGCTTTCGTAATAGCCCAATCCGCCCTGGTATTTGTAGGAGCTTACAACATTTGCCGGTTCCATACATGCCGCACGCATATCTTTCAGGTGTACGTATTCCATATCCCTGTCTGATCTGAGTTCTATCCTTACTTTTATCTTATCACCTACTTTAACGGAAGCGCCATCGGTAACAGGTTCCAGCACAGGACCCCTGTCGGAATTTTTCTCAACAAATAATTTTTTTGTCAGGTGCAGGGGAGTAGCGGAAGGTGTGATCTTATCCAGCATTTCAAAATACTGCCAGTACACAGCTCCCCAACTGCTGCCAGAAGAAGAAGCTTCGGCAGCAGGCAAAGGCGATGATACAGTAACGGTTATGTCACCCATTGAAGGGTTTACAAACGGCCCGTCGAATATTGTTTTAAAATAACCTGTTCCGGCCTCCTGCTGTTCAACGGAACTTTTTATTGTTTTACCTCCCAGTTTTATTTCGATGGATGGTTCATTACTGAGCCAGTCGGTTCCCTGCAACAGCAAGGCATAACAGGCATCGGCAGTCGCTTTTGTTGAGGACCATCGCTGTGTTTGTTTTTGTTGCAGCAGCCAGGTCTTCAGGTTGTCAACTGTTTTATTGTCTTGGCTTATCTCGCTGAAAGCTTCTATCAATAAACTCTGCGTTTCTACAGGAGCCTGGTACCAGAAATACCCGCTGCGGTTTTCTTTCCAGTACATACCCATCTCCGGATTGATTATGGCGTTTTGCTGTAATGACTTTAAAATATCACCTGCCGTTTTATGATCGCCGGAGCGGTATAAAGCAAGCGCTGTCATTCCCTGCATATAATGGTTTTGCTGTAACCAGAACTGTTGCGATTGCTTGCGGTAATAGTTAGCCGCATTAAATGTTTCACCGGGAATACCGTACTCACTGAAAAAGCTGCGCATGTAGAGGTATTGTACCTGCAGGTAACTGATATTGTTTTTATTCAGGTCTGATTTTAACTTTAATAGATTGTCATAATCTTCTTTCAGGCGCTTATCGA
>CAXSIE010000303.1:0-232 GCA_964237295.1 uncultured Flavihumibacter sp.
ATTACGGACAAGGCAGGCGTGGCAGGCAATTCAGACTGGTGCACCGGATCCACAATGGCTGATGTAAACGGCGATGGCCTTCTTGATATTTATGTATCGGCTGTTAGTCATGATCATGGTCTCAACGGGCGAAATGAGTTATTCATTAATAACGGCAACAATACCTTTACCGAAAGTGCGGTTAAATACGGACTGGATTTTTCAGGCTTCTCCACTCAATCCGTCTTTTTTG
>CAXSIE010000303.1:242-5108 GCA_964237295.1 uncultured Flavihumibacter sp.
ATGGAGACCTCGATTGCTTTATCCTGAATCAATCTCATAAAGCAAATGAAAATATCGTTGATACGATAAACAGGAGAAAATTTGATCCGTATGCCGGCGACAGGCTTTACCGCAATGATGTAAATACCCCGGCGAACAAATTCACGGATGTGTCGGCACAATCGGGTATTTATCAAAGTAGTCTCGGCTATGGGTTGGGGTTAGCGGTTGCCGATTTTAACAACGACGGATGGGATGATCTGTATATCGGCAATGACTTTCATGAAAACGATTATTATTACCTCAACAATGGTAATGGCACATTTACAGAAAGTGCCGGTAAACACTTCAATCACTTCAGCAGGTTCAGCATGGGCAATGATGCGGCTGATTATAACAACGATGGGCAGATGGATATCATTACCGTAGATATGCTTCCCAATGATGAAAAAACTTTAAAGACTTATGGCAGCGATGAACAGTTCGATACCTACAAACAAAAAATTATCAATAACGGCTATCTTCCGCAAAATTCTAAAAATTGCCTGCAAACGAATAACGGTAACGGTAAAAGTTTTAGCGACGTTAGTTTGATCAGCGGTGTTGCTGCAACCGACTGGAGCTGGTCGCCACTCTTTGCAGATTTTGACAATGATGGAATAAAAGACCTGTTTATATCAAGTGGCATTGTAAAACGTCCTGTTGACCTGGATTACATCCGCTTTGTTCAGGACCCGCTCGTGCACAGGGCGCTTAATAAAACGGATAAATTCGATGGCGACGCTCTGCAGAAAATGCCCGATGGCGCTTCGCACCCGTTTTTATACAAGGGTGATGGCAGGTTGCATTTCGATGATGTAAGTGAACAATGGGGCACCGGTGACATGAAAGGTTATTTCAACGGGGCCTCTTACGCAGACCTTGATAACGATGGCAACCTCGACCTGGTTATTAACTGCATCGATGCGCCTGCTGTTGTTTTAAAGAACAATGCTCCAAAAAAAAATTACCTGTCTGTTTCCTTTAAAGGCACTACTCCTAATACATTCGGTATCGGCGCCAAAGCATATTTGTTTGCAGGAAAAAAAATGCAGTACCAGCAGTTAATGCTAACAAGAGGTTTTCAATCCTCTACCGAACCAAGGCTTCATTTTGGAATGGATGATCTAACCAAAGTTGATAGTTTGCTTATTGTGTGGCCGGATCAGCAATACCAGCTTATCAAAAATGTATCCTCAGGAAATTTGCAGGTAAACCATAAAGATGCAAAAGCCGGCTTTAAATATGAATCATTCTTTCCTGAAAAAAAACCGCTGTTGCACGACATCACCAATGAAATCAATCCGGACTGGAAGCATAAGGAAGATCCTTTTAATGATTTCAACTCCCAATATCTTATCCCTCACATGGAATCTACAAGAGGGCCGAAACTGGCTGTTGCCGACGTAAACAAAGATGGCCTGGATGATTTTTTTGCCTGTGGCGCAAAAGGCAATCCGGGTGCCCTGATGATACAAACCAAAGACGGAAGGTTCATCAGTTCAGACACGCTGTTGTTTCAATCGGGCGTGGGAAGCGAAGATGTTGATGCGGTTTTTTTTGACGCTGATAAAGATGGCTTTCCTGATTTATATGTAGTCAGCGGCGGCAATGAATACGCTGATGGCAATCCGGCACTTGCCGATAAGTTATATTTAAATGATACCAAAGGTCATTTTACACTGGCAGTTGACAACATCCCAAAAATGCTTACTAACAAAAGCTCCGTTGCAGTTGCGGATATTGACAAAGACGGTGATACCGATATATTAGTAAGTGGTTTTACAAATGCCAAAGCTTATGGATACCCACAGTCTTCGTACTTATTGATAAATGATGGAAAAGGAAATTTTAAAGAAGCTGCTGCCTCCGTTATTTCATTAAAAGAAACAGGAATGGCTACCTGCGCTGCATTCACAGATATAAACAATGACGGCTGGACTGACCTTGTAATAGCCGGTGAATGGATGCCGGTAAAAATCTTTATAAATAATAAAGGCGTTTTTACAGAACACGACCTGCAACATTCATCAGGATTGTGGCAGTCGTTATGCTGCACCGATATAAACGGTGATGGCTATCCCGACATATTAGCAGGGAACTGGGGACTTAATTCAAAGTTCTCTTCCGGTAAAAACGGACCGCTTAAATTGTACGTTAAAGATTTCGATAATAACGGATCATTAGAACAGATCATGGCTTACACAATAGACAAAAAAGAGTATACTTTTTTATGTAAAGATGAATTGGAGCGATCATTGCCTGTATTAAAAAAAGCTTACCTTACCTACAGTGAAGTTGCCGGCAAAACAGTGGATTATATGTTTTATGATTTATTTAAAAATTATAAAGAACTGGAAGCGGAAAATCTCGGGTCATCCGTTTTTATTAATGATGGCAAAGGAAATTTCACCCGTACGGATCTTTCTCCTGAGCACCAGCTATCACCGGTGTTCGCTTTTCAGCAAATCAATACCCATCAATTTATTACTGGTGGAAATTTCTTTGGTGTGCTACCTTATGAAGGCCGCTACGATGCTGCCGCCCTGACCTGTTTTAATTATAATAGTAAGAATGGAAAATATTTTTGTACTGACGATAAGGTATTGGATGTAACCGGAGAGATCAGGGATTTAAAATGGCTGCAATCTGCCAGGTATGGTAAAATTTTGGTTGTTGCTTCGAATAATAGTAAGCTTAGATTTTTTAGTATCAACGGATCTGCTTACGATAATAGTAAATGAGTATCTGAATAATTTAAAAAGATAATCACAAATTTAACATCAGATAATGCTTTAAATGATTAATGACATAAACTTTCCACTATGAATAAAAAAATTGTTTATTGCGTTCTTGTGTTGTTTTTGAATGGTTATGTTGTTACCGGGTACTCACAAAAGCCTGCTTCAAAGAAGCCGTTCGCTTTAACTACCAATATCGCAATCAACAAAAATCTATCAGACACAGCCCTGCTTGAACTGGTACAAAAACAAACCTTCAGATACTTCTGGGATTATGCACATCCTGTCAGCGGTCTGGCAAGAGAACGTAGTAACACCTCTTTTGATTATGGTGATGAAGTGGTAACAACCGGTGGCTCAGGCTTTGGTTTGATGGCCATAATTGTTGCAACGGACCGAAAATGGATCACCCGCACCGAAGCTGCTCAAAGATTGTTGAAAACAGTAAAATTTTTATTCAAGGCAGACTCTTATCATGGCGTTTTCCCTCATTGGCTGAACGGTGAAACCGGTAAAACCATTCCTTTTGGCCGTAAAGATGATGGTGGCGACCTGGTAGAAACATCTTATCTTTTTGAGGGCCTGCTTTGTGTGCAACAGTATTTCAATGATACCACACAAATTGAAAAAGATATCAGGAACAGGATCGGATGGATGTGGGATGAGATTGAATGGAACTGGTATACCAAAGGGGGTGAGGAAGTGCTTTACTGGCATTGGTCGCCTAATAACGGATGGGCCATGAATTTTCCCTTGCGAGGTTATAATGAAGCCCTGATCACCTATGTGCTCGCCGCCTCTGCGGAAAGATACCCGGTACCCGCTACTGTTTATCACAGGGGCTGGGCGCAAAGTAATTTCTTTAAAAATGGTAAAACATTTTATAACATCAAACTACCGCTTGGCTTCGATTTCGGTGGCCCTTTGTTTTTTTCTCATTACTCATTCCTGGGTTTAGATCCTCATGGGTTGCAGGATCAATATGCCGATTACTGGGAACAAAATAAAAACCACACCCTTATCAACCATGCTTACTGTCTTGATAACCCTAAAAAGTTTAAAGGCTACGGTGAAAATTGCTGGGGACTGACAGCAAGTGATAATCACCTGGGATATGCAGCACATTCACCGACAGAAGATCTTGGTGTGATCACGCCTACTGCTGCATTGTCTGCATTTCCATATACACCCGAATATTCCATGAAGGCCTTGCGGCATTTCTATAACGATCTTGGTGATAAGATCTGGAGTGAGTATGGATTTGTAGATGCATTCAATGAAACGGAGAACTGGTATGCCCGGTCGCATCTGGCAATCGATCAGGGTCCTATAATCGTTATGATCGAAAATTACCGTACCGGGCTATTATGGAAATTATTTATGAACAATCCGCATATTCAAAAAGGATTACAGAAACTCGGGTTTAAAAGCCCTTACTTTTGAGGTATGGGGTTGGGGGAACCACGGAGCCAGGGAGGCATAAGAGGAATACAGCTTTAAATTGCCATATAACCCCGTGTTACACCGTGCCTCCCTGGCTCCGTGGTTCTCTCACTCACATATCCCATACATCATACCCCATACCAATAACACGTTTAACCGTCTGCTGCCTTCTTCATACATTTGTCATCTAAAAATAGTTACATGTCTATAATAAAATTGATGTTGTTGTTTTTCGCTGTTTTATGCATTACTTCGGTGTTTGCTCAGGAGAAGAAGCCTGCCTTCTACGATGAAATAATGGCTTTTAAAAAACAGGACAGCCTCAATCCGCCACCTAAAGACCCAATACTTTTTGTAGGCAGTTCCTCTTTTACAAAGTGGAAGAATGTGCAGAATATGTTTCCTGCATATACCATCATAAACAGGGGGTTTGGCGGTTCCAGCTTACCCGATGTGATCCATTATGCCGATGATGTGATCTTCCCTTATCAACCAAAACAAATTGTAATCTATTGTGGTGAGAACGATGTGGCTTCCGGTAATGTTGATTCCAAATTAGTTTCTGAAAGATTTAAAACACTGTTTGAATTAATAAGGTCAAAAATGCCAGGTGTTCCGGTAATTTTCATTTCAATGAAACCAAGTCCCTCCAGGGAAAAGTTTG
>CAXSIE010000303.1:5118-6923 GCA_964237295.1 uncultured Flavihumibacter sp.
CTATCGTTGTTCAGGGAAACCAGATCATCAAAAATTTTTTATGGACGCAGAGCAACGTTATCTATTTGGATGTTTACAAGCTGATGCTTAACGCTAACGGCAAGGCCAGACCGGAACTATTCGTTGAAGATATGCTGCATATGAACCAGGAAGGTTATAAGATATGGCAACAGGCTTTACTTCCTTACTTAAAAAGATAATTATACAACCTGCTATTATGAAAAAACTCTTGATAATAATATGTTCTTTGTTTCTGTACGGTGCTAATGCTCAACCAAAATTAAACAACGCCGATACAAAAATGAAGCAGTTTATTGATGCACTTCTGCAAAAAATGACGCTGGATGAAAAAATCGGTCAGTTGAATTTACTGACCAGTGATATGGATGTAACCGGTCCTACAATGAGGGAAGGCTATAAACAGGATATCATCAATGGGCGGTGCGGTAATATTTTTAACGCTTACACACCGCAATATGTCCGCAAGCTGCAGGATATGGCTATGCAAACCCGGTTGAAAATTCCTTTGCTTTTTGGATATGATGTTATCCACGGACACAAAACCATCTTTCCAATTCCCCTGGGCGAGTCATCAAGCTGGGACCTGGAATCTATGGAAAGAACGGCACGCATAGCAGCAATCGAAGCATCGGCAGACGGCCTGCAATGGACTTACTCCCCCATGGTTGATATATGCCGTGAGCCACGCTGGGGCCGCATTGCGGAAGGTTCCGGAGAAGACACATGGCTGGGTTCAAAAATAGCAGCCGCAAAAGTAAAAGGCTACCAGGGTGATCTAAGTAGAGAGGATAACATCCTCGCCTGTGTAAAACATTTCGCTTTATATGGAGCCATCCAGGCAGGCAGGGATTATAATACGGTGGATATGAGCAGAAGGGAAATGTTCCAGACTTACTTACCACCTTACAAAGCCGCAATAGATGCAGGCGCTGCAAGTGTGATGACTTCATTTAATGAGGTTGATGGCATACCGGCAACAGGTAACAAATGGCTGATGACAGACCTGTTACGCAACCAATGGGGTTTTAAAGGTTTTGTGGTTACTGATTATACCGCTATCAATGAAATGATCAATCATGGAATAGGTGCAGACGAATCTGAAGTGGGTACATTAGCTATAAACGCAGGTGTTGATACGGATATGCAGGGCTCTGTTTATTATAACCATCTTAAAAAACTGGTGGCAGACAAAAAGGTAAACATAGCCACTGTTGATCAATCGGTAAGAAGGGTATTGGAAGCTAAATATAAGCTCGGTTTGTTTGATAACCCTTATCGTTTCATTAATGATGAAAGGGCGGCCAAACAAATTATGACCGTTGAAAACCTGGAATTCGCCAGGGATGCAGCCCGTAAATCCATTGTTTTATTAAAAAACAGCAACAACCTGCTTCCTTTGAAGAAGTCAGGCAATATTGCAGTGATCGGGCCCCTGGCCGATAGTAAAAGGGATATGATTGGTAACTGGAGCGCAGCAGGTGATTGGCAAAAAGCACTTAGCTTACTTGATGGTATAAAAAATATGGTAAGTCATGCTGCAAATATATCGTATGCTAAAGGCGCCAACATTTTGGATGATAAAGAGCTTTTGCGAAAACTGAACAGCAGCGGCGGTAATATTACTACCGATTCTTTATCACCGGCAGCGTTGATAAAAGCTGCGGTGGAAACTGCAAACAAGGCGGATGTAGTGATTATTGCATTGGGAGAATCGCAGGGCATGAGTGGTGAGGCTGCCAGCCGTTCAGAAATAGGAATTCCTGAAAATCAGGTAACGTTATTAA
>CAXSIE010000304.1:0-6904 GCA_964237295.1 uncultured Flavihumibacter sp.
GCAGGCCCAACGGTGGCAACAATCTTGGTGCGATGAAATGCATGGTCAATACCCGCTTGTTGATCCATAGTCTGGTGCAGGTATTTAGAAATATTTTTTGACATATTTTGGCAGATTTCGGATTTAAATACTGGTTTTAAGTGAACAAGCAACCAGGAACCAGTTACCGGTAACTTAAGTGAAAACTATTGTTTAATGCCCGGTTATTTTAAAATTGTGATTTTACGCCTGAAATATAAGCCTTTTTATTTCAGGCATCGCATTTGGAAAATATCAGCTTGCCAGAATGTGAACAATCTTCATCCATTCATCGCTTATTCTTTGTTTTGCTTTTACTGCTTTTTCCAAAGGAGTATAATGCATTTTGTTGTTGATGATGCCTACCATAACATTATGTCTTCCGTACATAAGGCATTCAACGGCAGAGTAACCCATGCGGCTTGCAATAAGTCTGTCGATACAACTCGGAGATCCGCCACGCTGGATGTGCCCTAAAATACAAACACGGATATCAGCGGTTGGCAATCTTTTTTTTATGATTTTACTTATTTCATCAGCGCCACCTGAATCACCACCTTCAGCAACCACGATCATATTCACCAGTTTTTTCCTGCGTTCCTTTTCCTGCAGCGATTCAATAACGTCTTCGATATCTGTTTTGCGCTCTGGTATAATGATATGTTCCGCACCCGTTGCAATACCGCTGTGCAGGGCTATATAACCGGCATCACGCCCCATTACTTCAATAATAAATAACCTGTCGTGGGCATCAGCTGTGTCACGTATCTTATCAATCGCTTCTATTGCAGTATTAACAGCCGTATCAAACCCTATGGTAAAATCACTGCCTGCTATGTCTTTATCTATCGTACCTGGCAGGCCGATGCATGGAATATCGAATTCCTTACTGAACTGTAATGCACCTTTGAAAGAGCCGTCGCCACCTATGATAACTAATCCATTGATGCCTCTTTTCTTCAAATTGTCATAAGCTTTTTGTCTTCCTTCGGGTTCAAAAAATTCTTTGCAACGTGCAGTTTTCAAAATTGTTCCCCCGCGTTGAATGATATTTGCCACAGAGCGTGATTCCATTTTCATAATATCATCATCAATCATTCCTGTGTAACCCCGCATTACACCATAAACTTCCATGCCATTGTAAATACCGGTGCGCACTACCGCTCTTATGGCAGCATTCATGCCGGGAGAATCCCCTCCAGAAGTAAGTACGCCAATCTTAGAAACCTTTTTGTCAGTCATTAATTCTGATAGGTTATATTTAAAAAATATTCAATCAACGGGCGGCAATCGTTTAATAAAAATCAATGAATATTTTTACATCAATCAAAAGTAAGGATTTGATTTGATTCATCAACGGATTACCTAATATGTACCGTTTAATCGGTTGTTATGGCCAACAACAGGTATGGTGATTATCTAAATTAATTTCCGGCAGTGAAAAAGAATAAATATTGTTTAAAAATATCGAGAACCTCCGATCAATCAATGTATTAACTACTTAAACTATTTATGAAAGTATTAGTCACCGGGGCCAACGGCTTTCTAGGCCAGCACCTTGTAAAACAGCTATTGGAAAATGACTTTTCTGTTGTAGCAACAGGCAGGGGACCATCCCGTTTGCCCTTTGCTGAAGGTGAAAAATACAAATATGTTGAAGTTGATCTAACAAATGGTCAGGCGATAAACGATACATTATATAACGAAAGAGCCCCGGTGATTGTTCATGCAGGAGCTATGACGCAGGTTGATGAATGCGAACAAAACCAGGATGCCTGTTTCGAAGTAAATGTTCAGGGTACTGCCCAACTGCTTGTAACTGCTGAACAATATGCTGAGTTCTTCATTTATGTTTCCACTGATTTTGTGTTTGATGGAAAAACGGGGCATTATGCTGAAACAGACCATCTTAATCCCGTCAGTTGGTACGGATTTACGAAGGTACAGGCCGAAAGTACGGTTGAAACCAGTGAAATACCCTGGGCCATTGTACGTACATGCCTGGTTTATGGTAATGCATTTACCGGAACAAGAAGTAATATTATCAATTGGGTAAAGGATAACCTGGCGGCTGGCAAAGAAATCAAAGTGGTAAGCGATCAGTACAGAACTCCTACTTATGTGGAAGATCTTGCCAAAGGCATTATTTTAATCATCCGCCAGAGAGCCACAGGAGTTTTTCATGTTTCTGGTAAAGACATGCTTACTCCTTATGATATGGCTATCGCTGCTGCCGGGTATTTTAATTTAAATAAAGATCTTGTAAAAAAGGTGGATGCATCTGTTTTCAGCCAACCCGCCAGGCGGCCGTTAAAAACGGGGTTTGATATCAGTAAGGCAAGAAATATATTGGGATTTGAGCCGGTAAGTTTTGAAGAAGGAATCAAGTTAATGGTTAAGGGTTAATGATTAATGGTTAACGGTTGGTTGTTAATTGCTTATTATTCTTATCAGTCACTTTCCGTTAATTAATCATTAACAATCATTAACAATCAATCATTAACAATCAATCATTAACAATCAATCATTAATTCATCATTAGTACATTTACGCTTCGTTGAAGAATGTTAAATGCTATCTCAGCCATAAGGTTCTCTTTGTCAAGGGTAGGGTTCACTTCTGATATTTCAAAGCAGCAGATTTTCCGGTTTTGCATAAATTTGCTGATAAGATCTTCCGCTTCTCTTTCACGCAGTCCATTGCTGACCGGCGTACCGGTGCCTCTTGAAATACCTGCATCCATACTATCCATATCAAAGCTTATATAAATATCGGTGCAGTCACTTAAATACCTTAAAACACTTTTTACAATATTTTCTGCGCCTTTTCTCCTTAGCTCACTGGTTGTAATAACTTTCATATTGTGTTTTTCTATCAGGTACTTTTCTTCTTTTTCAAAGTCGCGGAGGGTAATAAATACAATATCTTCCGGCAGTACTTTAGGACCTATTGTTCCCATGTTTTTTAACTGTCCCCAGTAACCGGCTGTTTCAGCATCAACTTCATGCACGGAACAATCGTTGTTATCTTCATTAATAACAATAGATATAGGCATGCCATGTACATTTCCGGAAGGTGTAGTATATGGAGTATGAAGATCGGCATGTGCATCTATCCAGATCACGCCAAGCCTGCTCGCCGGCCTGGCAATTTTTATACCTGTAATAGTTGCCCCTGCAATACTATGATCACCGCTGATTATTATAGGAAAGAAATTGCTTTTGATGCATTCACTTACTGCCTTACTAACCCTTTCATACATAGTAATGATGCCTTTAACACGTTTGGCATAGGGCGACTCAATGGGCTCATACAGTAGCTTATTTTCAGTAGGAACTTTTTCAGAAGGAAAGTGGATAAAGAAGTTACTCATAAAATCCAGTGCTGCAATCTTGATCGCTTCAATACCCAAACTGGCACCACGCGTACCCGCGCCAATTTCGGAAGGAACTTCGATCAGCTTGATATTTTTCATAAATGATTCTCGATGTGAATTAACTTAATTTTTTCGGTAATGGATTATTGAAGGCTGTTTACTATGCATGGAGGTTGAAGCGGATTAAAACATTTATAACATACATCACTCATGTATTGCCAAAACAGGAACATGGCTATGATATGCGAGTTGCCTGGTATGACTGGATGAGAATAATGTGCTGAAAAAAGAATGCTTCCTGGGCACGATTAATATAAGGTCGATCTGGTTATCTGCCGAGAACTGACTGATGGCTTCTGCAAAATCATCCTGCCTGATGAAATGAAATTCAGTTTTGTAGGCTGAAAGCAGGGGTTCCAATTTTGCTTTTTGAATTTCATACTCCTCAGAAAGCGCTGTTGTATCATCGCTGCTGACATTAACTATATAAAGCGCTGCCTGAAAAGCATCCAGCACTTCTTTAATATATTTTAACGGTGTTGATTCTTCAATATTTTTAAAGTCGGTAGCAAACAATACTTTTTTTATTTCTTTATATTTTGCAAACGGAGGTACAATAATAACAGGACAGATATTTTCATGCACAATCTTAATAGTATTGCTTCCTATTGCCATCAGCTCTGCCAGGCTGTTGCCGGTAATGCCCATAACGATAATATCCGCATGCTCAGCAGCTACAACTTCTTTCAGACTGTTTATAAGGGAATTGTTTTCTTCAGCTATGCATGACACGGATACTTCCGGACTATTCTCTAAAACTGCTAGTTTTATATTATCAAGGGCCAGTTCTGTAATTTTCTTTCTGGCTTCTGACTCATCTGCAAGCGGAGTGCCGTCACTACCTGCGGCTATAGGATCCACAACATTCATTAAAGTAACGGTTGCTGTTAATGCGTTTGCAATCTGCGAAGCATACATAGCTGCATTTTTAGAAGTATCTGAAAAGTCGACTGGCACAATAATTTTTTTCATGTGTTTTATGTTTTTATAATGATATTTAAGTCCGCGCTTACGAAAATAACAATACGTCAGCTTTCCAGCGATAAGATTATCATAAATTTAGAGCATTATCTACACAAGGTATCTTATAAAAAATCCCCGTAAATCAAATGACCTACGGGGATACAATAATGGTAATGTCAGCGCTTATTGATGAACAGCTACAATAGGAAGTTCACTTTGATAAGCTAATTTTTTTGTATTACTGGTTACAAACATTTTGCTAAGGAGTGAATGTTTACGCGGTACCGTTAAAATAAGATCTATGTTTTTATCAGCGGCAAATTGTCCGATGGCTTCAACAAAATCATACTGCCTTATAAAGGAATATTCAGTATTATATCCTTTCAGGATATGTTCCATTGTAGCTTTTTCCTGTTTGTATTCTTCTGTCAGTTCTACAAAATGCTCACTGTTTACATTCACTACGTGAATGTCAGATTTAAATAAATCAAGCAGGCCCTGGATAGATTTTGCAGGGAATGATTTTTCAACATTTTTAAAATCCGAAGCTAATAAAATGTTTTTAATGCCCTTGAAGCTGGAATGCGGCGGAACGATAATTACCGGGCATACATTCCTGTTTACCATTTCAAGTGTATTACTTCCAACCAGCATCTGTTCCATCCGGTTTGTTTCGGTAATACCCATTATAATAAGATCGGCGTTTTGGTCTACAGCAAATTTTTCCAAACTGTTTAATAAGGAGTTGCTTTGTGCTGCAATACAGGAAATTTCAATGGTGCTGTTATAATCAAGCATTTCTGTTTTAATGCTTTCCATTGTCATTTCCACCATTTCCTTTGCAGAGATCATCTTTTCATCTACAGATGGATTTTCTATTTCAGCTGTATTTTTATCAAATACATTATAAAGGATAATTTTTGCATCCTGCACTGCTGCTGCGATCTGTACGGCATAAATAGCCGCGTTCCTTGCTGTTTCAGAAAAATCAGTTGGAACAATAAATGTCTTCATGTTTTTTAATTTAGTTCTTTGTGGAGCACTTTCTACCGGCGCTACGCCTGAGATTGTTTGTAGTAGAAGAGGTTAACGTGCTTCCTAATAATGTGTAAAATTAACACATTATTTCGCAATAACAACTACTGATCTAAAAGAATGCCGGATGGTTATAGTTACTTTAACAGTAAATGTTTTGATAGTATTCTTTTAATATAATAATGCGTGAATTTTTAATACATCTGGTTACATACTGTTTTTACTTTAACATTTACTCCAGTGTTATGTCAAGTATGAAATGATGTACCGAATAAAGTTTTGAATCTAATAAGTGTTTTGTATAATCACAGAAAGCTGAACCAATGTTAATTATGCCCTGTTTTATAATGCTCAAGCAGTTCATCGCCGCCGAAATCATGTTTAAGATCACGGATTACGGCATGAACATGATTCGCATTGTTCTGTGTGTTATCATACTCAATAATCAGTGTAGGGCCCTGTATCCTGTAGTAATGCGGGTGCCCGATTCCAGGCTGCCGGGAACCGGCCCATGCGAACCGAAGATTTTCTAAACCTGCAACCTGAATTTCTTTCATCATAGCGTCGGCAAAAAGCTTCGTATAACGGTGCACGTAAACTTGAATCAACCGTAGTAAATTTTGCTGTTGCATATTGTTCATAGCAGTCCAGCTGATACCTGCAGCATGTTCAAACATCGCCTTACGCGTATCGAATGTAAATATATCAGCCGGGGCAATAGTGTCCATCATCAGGTCTTTCATTTGCTGATCAGAAAAAGAATGCACTAAAGCAAATCCCATATCTGTTTCTTTTGCAAGTATTTGTTTTCCTTTTTGTGGACCAGACTGCACTACTGCCGGATTGGAACCCATAAAGCCCGGAGTGGTGGCCACTAAACTATTGTTACTGGCAGAGAAATTGAACGCCACATGATGTCCTTCAACACGCCAGCCCCAGATGGTTTTATTACCGGGGATGCCAAAAATACTGATAAAATATTTTCCCGGATCGCGGTAATGATCATCTTCCTTCCGGTTTTCAATTGCTTTTAAAACGATTTCCAGTTGCATGATCTCAGTTGCCTTCCTGAATCCATCAGCACTAAGACAAGATTTTAATAAGGCCATTGCTGCTTCTTTCTGAGAAGGGTTAAGCTCATTGATAGAAATACCTTTCCGGTCATCCCTGGGAACAAAATGAAAGTTATACCGCTCTTCCTCCGCAAAGGGGAACAAGGCTTTTGATTGCTGATCTTTATTAAGACTGTTTATAAATTGGTTGGCTAAAGCTACGATTTCAGCTTTCTGAGCCAGGCAACCTATACTATTGAATACCATAACAGCAACAAGGGTAATAAAACGATTCATATTTGGCAGCATTTATAATAGAAACACTAAGGTACGTAAAGCGGCAACTAATAACTGTTGGTTTTTTTTACAGGAATGGCAACATTCAGAATCCCGTTACTCT
>CAXSIE010000305.1:0-6889 GCA_964237295.1 uncultured Flavihumibacter sp.
TGCTGAAGTACGGTAAGCATTGCGGCGGTTGGCATTTAAATTTATGTTACCGGATGCCCGATATTTCAATCCCTTGAAAAATTCATACTCAGCATAACTGCTTCCTAAAAGGTTGGTAGTAACATACTCGCTGTTATACTCTGTAATATTTGCTACCGGGTTGGTAATGCCGGGCCAGTTGTAAGGTGCGGCCAATTCTGTTTCCGAAGAATAGGTAGTGCCGTCTGCTGCGTAAATAGGCGATACAGGCGGAGAAGCTAAGGCGGCATTAATTATACCGTTATCGGCCCAGTGCCCGTTTGCATTTACCTCCTGCTGAATTTTATAGGATGGGTTGATGTTCAATCCCACTTTTAATTTATCAGTTACATGAACATCAACGCTTGCCCTGATAGTGTACCTGTCGAGGGTTGATTTCTTTATGATGCCATCCTGTTTTAAATAACCACCGCTGATTACATACTGCGCTTTATCATTGCCACCGGAAGCAGACAACTGGTAATTGCTGATTTTGGCCTTCCTGAAAATCAAATCCTGGAAATCGTGGTAAGGAAGGCTGGCTATTTTTGCGGGGTCGTCAAAATTAAACCAGGGGAATAAATCTCCTCTTGGGTATTTCTGACGCAATACCGGCCGCATGGTATTAGGATCCGCAATGTTTCCGGCAGGAAACGCATCGATGTAAGCGTTATTAGCTGCTTCTTTTGATAACTCAGCAAATTGCTGGGAATTAAGCAGGTCTATTTTTTTTGATACTTCCTGGAAGCCGGTGTACACATCAAGATTGATAGCTGTTTTACCGGTTCTTCCTCTTTTTGTAGTGATGAGTATCACACCGTTAGAACCTCTTGATCCATATATAGCTGTTGATGAAGCATCTTTCAACACATCAATGCTTTGGATTTCATTACTGTTCAATAAGCTGAAGATAGTAGCGCCCACAATATTTCCATCAACCACAATCAATGGAGCATTACCGGCGCTGATAGAACCCAGTCCTCTTACTTTAATGGCAGGAGTGCTACCGGGAGCACCGTTATTTTGCTGCACAATTATTCCCGGTATTTTACCCTGCAATGCTGTAGCTACGTTCGATACCGGCATATCCCTGATCTCTTTCATGGGAACGGAGGCGATAGCGGAAGTAACGGCAGTGCGGCGTTGTGTTCCATATCCCACCACTACTATCTGGTTAAGCGTGTTCACATTTTGAGTAAGCACCACATTAAAGATAGATTGACCACTTAGAGCCACTACCTGTTCATCAAAGCCGATAGATGAAAACAGCAGGCTGTCGTTCACATGATCATCAGGTACCACCAATGAAAATGAACCCTTTCCGTCAGTTACAGTTCCAATAGATGTTTGTTTAATAGTAACGCTTACACCTGCGATGGCGGTTCCTTTTTCGTCGGTTACGTTTCCCTTGACTAATTTTTGAAATGCTTTAATTGATACAGGCGCTCTTAAAGGATGAGCGCGGGAATTTAAAGCAATATCCTGCGCTTTCAGGTTAGTAAAGATGATAAGGCTGGAGAAATACAGACAAACGAAGAAATAATTTTTTCCGCTCATATGGAATATTAGTTTGGTTATTGATAACGATCTATTGTAAATTAAAAAGCAATTTAAACTTTAAAATCAAACATAAGCGAAGGTACAATCCGGTTTATATTATAATTTTTATATAACCGCTGGTTACAGTAAAAATATTTTTAGCTAATACCCTACTTTCATTTATCTTAATCAATATTTGAAAGCACATATGAAAGATCTTCCTACAAACCTGCTCAAGCATTGCACCATTGCATTAAGCTTATTTTTGATACTTCTAACGCCAGGCTGCAACCGGAAAAAAATTGAATTCAATCCTGAAAAAGGCGCTCATATAATAATCCTTGGCAACACTTTCGCGGAAAGAATGCAATACTATGGTTATTTTGAAACGCTGCTGTACAGGAACTTTCCAGACAAGGACTTACTGATCCGTAATATGGGCTGGAGCGCCGATGAACCCAACCTGCAGCCCCGCCCCTTAAATTTCGGAAACGTTCATGAACACCTCGCCGACCAGAAAGCGGACATCATTTTTATGTGCTTCGGCCTGAACGAATCTTTTAAAGGAAAAGACAGCCTGGAACAATTCAAAAAAAACCTGGATGCTTTTACCAAAGAATTGCAAAGTCATAAATACAATGGCAAATCCGCCCCTACCCTGATTTATGTTTCGCCTATCGCTCATGAAAATGTGGGTGGGCTACTACCCGATGGCACGGAACATAACAAAAATCTCGAGAGGTACACTAACGCCATGAAAGAGCTTGCGGAAACCAACAAAATCGCTTTCATCAATTTGTTCGAGCCCTCTGAGAATAGCATGAAAAACAGCGGAAATGATCACCTCACCATCAATGGCATTCATCTTAATGATAAAGGATACCGGCTTGCTGCTAACTGGATGGGTGAGCAACTCGGTTTGAACGAAATTAAAGATTCAACAGGATATACTGTTTTGAATAACCTGGTAAAAAGCAAAGACCAGGAATTTTTCTTCCGCTGGCGCGCGGTAAACGGAGAATATATTTATGGAAGGCGCAAAAAACCTTTCGGTGTTTTATCATACCCACCGGAGATGAAGAAACTCGATAAGATGATCAAAAGTTTGGACAGCCTCATCTGGGACGTTAGCCTGCATCCCGCAAACGGCACCATCAATCAGCAAAAAGCTACGGCTGTACTCGATGAGTCAGTAAAAGCAGTGGGTGATATGAATATGCAAAGCAATAATTATCCTGCCACCACTTCGCAGTTCAGTTTACCACCAGGCTTTTCTGTGAACCTGTTTGCATCTGAAAAAGACTTCCCTATTGAAAAGCCGGTGTCTATGTTATTTGATGCGAGGGGAAGATTATGGGTAGCCACCATGCCTACTTATCCGCAATACTTTCCCGGTTTTCCGCCGAGAGACAAGATCATAATTTTAGAGGATACGGATGGTGACGGTAAGGCAGACAAGCATACGGTATTTGCAGAAAATTTATACCTGCCGCTTGGCTTTGCTTTTGGTAATGGCGGCGTATATGTGGCGGAAGAACCTAACATTTTATTTTTGAAGGATACCGATGGCGATGATAAAGCGGATACCAAAGAAATAGTGCTTCATGGATTTGGTTCTGAAGACAGTCACCATGCCACTCATGCTTATAGTTACGGACAGGATGGCGCGCTCTATTTTCATGAAGGCGTGTTTTTGAACTCCCAGGTAGAAACACCCTATGGTCCTGTAAGGTCCACTAACGGCGCCACTTTCAGGTGGGAGCCACGTACCGGCAAGCTAAGTCATTACATTGCCTACCGTTATAACAATCCATGGGGTAATGTCTTTGACAAATGGGGCATGCACCTGATCGGCGATGCTTCCGATGGAAAGAATTATTATGCTACACCCATGACCGGGAACATTGATTATCCTCTGCAGCACCCTGAGATTAATATGTTTACTACAACACGTGTAAGGCCTACCGCAGGTGTTGAGATTGTTTCAAGCCGTCATTTTCCTGACAGCACACAGGGAAATTTCCTGGTAAATAATACGATCGGCTTCCAGGGCATCAAACAACACAAGATCATTTACCAGGGTTCCGGACTTACCACAAAAGAAACAACGCCCCTGCTGCAATCTTCCGATCCTAACTTCCGGCCTGTGGACCTTAAGTTTGCACCGGACGGTTCTTTATATGTTGTAGACTGGTTCAATCCGCTCATCGGACACATGCAGTTCTCGCTTCGGGACCCGATGCGGGATAAAGCACATGGACGCATCTGGCGCATTACCTACACTGGCAGGCCTTTATTAAAACCGGTTGATTTGTCGCAACAAAGCATACCGCAACTATTGGATAATCTTAAAGAATATGAAGATCGCTTTCGTTACCGCAGCAGGGAGCAATTGCGTATTAAAGATGTGAAACTGGTGGCGCCCGCTCTGGAAAAATGGATCGCATCCCTTGACAAAACAAAACCCGATTATGAACACAACCTCCTCGAAGCGCTATGGATCTACCAGGATTTTGATGTAGTAAAGTCAGACCTGCTGAAAACATTGTTACGCGCTAAAGACTTTCGGGCAAGAGCCGCTGCAACAAGGGTTCTATCGTACTGGAGAGAACGTGTCAGCAATGCACTCGACCTGATGACCGTTCAGGCCAATGACGATTCCGCCCGGGTACGCATAGAAGCAGCCGTGGCATTGAGCTATTTCAATTCCGAAAAAGCAGTTGCGGCAACGCTGGCTGTTTTAAATCATCCGATGGATTATTACCTTGATTATACCTGCAGGGAAACGCTTAAATATCTGAAACCTTTATGGCTTAATAGCATGAAGCAGGATGTACAATCGCTTACCGGTAAACCCGAACAGATTGAGTTCCTGTTAAACCTTGCCTCCGCAGATGAATTAAAGGCAATGAAAAAAGTAGAAGCTGTTCTTACGGCATTGCTGACGAGAGATGGCGTAAGCATAGAAGACCGTAAAGCGGCCTTGAAAGAATTGGCATCCAGGCAAAAATCCAGTGAACAAAATGTGCTGATCGCCTTGCTCAGCAGGAATAAATTTGTAACTACCCAAAGCAGGAAAGACCTGTCTTTAATGTTGGTTTCCGGAAATAAATCCGACCTCATAAAGAACCGCGATCAACTCAAAGAATTGCTGGATACCACTCTTGAAAAAGATGCAAGGCTTGCAGGTTATGCAGCGTTGATTACTGCTGACGGTTCTGATGAAGCAGTTTATAAAATGGCTATTGCCAATGCAACAACGCTTACGGATTATCTTGATGGATTGAAATTGCTTCCCGACTCAATGCTTCGGGTTAGTTTGTATAACAGGGTTAAAGGATTAACCACCCTACTTCCAGATAACTTACAAAGATCTGCACGTGCAGCAACGGTTGAAGATGCTGCCATCAGTGCATTGGCGCAGGTGCCTGTAAACGATCGTGAACGAATTCAATACATAGCAGGCTTTTTACGCAACGGCGGAACGCATATGGAAGCTGCTGCCAACGCACTCTCGTCCATGCCTGAGCGCGTATTATTAAAAGGTGACCTGATGCCTGTTGTTGAAAAAATATTGATCAACGTAAAAACCACGCCCACCGCGGACCGCAAAAGTTCTTCGTTCAATAACATGATAAAAGCCGGAAAGAAGCTGGCAAAACTATTACCTGAAACGGAAGGAATGAAAGCTACGCTGATACTGGAAAGCACCGGCACCTTTGAAGTACAGATAGCCACCCTGCCTTCAAAGATGCTTTTTGATAAACAAGTAATTACCATACCTGCCGGACGTCCGGTTGTGATAACCTTTACCAACCCTGATGAAATGCCTCATAATTTCGTGATCATAAAAGGCGGATCTATCGAAAAAGTTGGTAAGGCGGCCGATGCAATGGGTGCAGGTAAGGAAGGTTTTGAAAAGAATTTTGTTCCTGATTTGCCGGAGGTTTTATATGCTACGCCACTGGTAAATCCGGGTGATGATGCTACGATTGAATTTACTGCTCCGGAGGTGGCGGGTGAGTATGCATTTATCTGTTCTTTTCCGGGGCACTGGAATATGATGAGAGGGGTGGTTAAGGTGGTGAAATTATAAGTTGTTGAGAACATTTTTTATAACGCAGAGAACGGCCGGAGGAGGAAACACGGAGAACACAGAGTAATTCCTCTGTGCCCTCTGCGTTTCCTCCTCCGGCCGTTCTCTGTGTTATAAAAAACCTTACAAAATAAAGCCTACCATTTAATCTTGATCACTTCCGACCCTGCAAGAAGAAAAGCCCCTGCTCCATAAACCTCCCAGCTTTCGGCGCTGAAGTTACGTTTAGGATCGCCACCGATCGGCTGCACCCAGCCCACACGCCCTTCCGGTGATATAAGTGTATTCAGTCCTGCCCAGGCTTTTTTTACAACCGGCAGGTACTTCTCTTTAGGTAGCATTCCTTTATTAATTCCCCATGCCAGTGCATAACAAAAGAACCCCGAGCCGCTGCCTTCTCCACCGGGATAAGATGCAGGGTCAAGAAGGCTGGCACGCCACAGGCCATCTTCCTGCTGCAGCGAAATGACTTTCTCCGCCATTTGCCGGTAGATATTTAAATAGTAATCCCTGCTCTGGTTATTTTTAGGAAGCTCTTCCAGTATACGCACCAGTCCGCCCATGACCCAGCCATTGCCGCGCGACCAGAAGATTTTCTTTCCGTTTGCTTCGTGTTTACCTTCTCCTTTCTCGTTAATCAGGTAATTGGAATCGCGTGCAAAAAGATGCTCTTCTTTGCTGTACAACAAGTCAACAGTTTGTTTAAAAAGTGAGTCGTTTAATGAAAAATAGGCAGGATCTTTCAGCGTAACACCTAATTTAATCAAGGTCGGCGGAGCCATGAACAAGGCATCGCACCACCACCAGGTGATGCCATGCGTTGCTATTTCATGCCCGGGAACGGTACGCATTTTTTGCACGGTATCTATAGTGGACTGAATCATATTTTTATCTTTCTTCATTCTATAGAGATCAATATAAGTCTGGCTGATGGCAATATCGTCCGCATGATCATAGCGGCGGCCCGGAGACCATCCTGTGCGTTCGCCTAATGCCAGCAATGAATCGTATATGGCTCTTGACTTCAGTGTATTATAAGCAGCTACCACACCGGCATAAAAAGCGCCATTTGTCCAGTCGGTCGGTGCATGTTTGGGATTGTTTAATTGCCAGCCGGTTACCTTCATCATCATTGATTTAATGTAAGCAGGTTTGAATACCTCTTCTACCGGCAGTGGAGCTATCGGATTGTTTTCTGTTGGTTTTATACCTTCGTAGTTATGAAACCAGGAAATA
>CAXSIE010000306.1:0-6620 GCA_964237295.1 uncultured Flavihumibacter sp.
TGTTTCCGTTATTTTCCACCATTCATCGCTGAAAAGTTTCACCTTACCATAAGGCACTTCTTCTTTTGGATAACCGATATTACCAATGAAGGCCCTTCCAATACCTATCTTGTGCATCGCTTCAATATCTTTCTTAACACCGGCTTCCGATTCATTGTCACTCATCCAATACCAGTACATGCTGGGCTTTACAGAATCCGGCGGGTTGGCGAATGCATTTTGCCAACCTGCTACGGTGCTCGATACTTTCTTTTGAGCATCCGCTTTTGTAACCGTTACAATTATCAAACATAACAGGTAAGAGATGCAGGTGGCATTCCTGTAAGCAAAATATTTCATAGTGGCCAGCATGTTTTAAATGATTCAGTCTGTTTTTTATCGAAGCCATCAAACATATTTATAAAAAATGGCCCGATCATCCTGTGCCGTCCTGTGGAGATAACTATTATTGCTTTATTCGGAAATTGCGGTATTCGATTTTCATAGGCGGACCAACATGCACCTGCACACCTATCCATCCTTCAAACTTCCTGTTAACGGTATCATTATCGGTTACTTCGCTCATCAACACGCCGTTAACATAATGCAGCATATGATTTCCTTTTATAACCAGGTAAACCTGGTTCCAGTCGTCTTTTTTAATATGCGCCAACAAGGAATCTTCTGTGCCCAATGATTTGGTAACGATAGGTTTTTTATCATTTTCCAGCACTACCTGTTGCCCGCGTAGCGCGAGAAAGGTTCGTCCGCGTTCCTCGTAATTCTGACCCGTATATTTATTGGCACCGTCTATGTCTGACTGGTAGCCTTTTAATGAGTACCTCGCATCCGTCAATTCCTCACTGCGGTAATTGATACCGCTGTTGCCGCCGGCGGTTACCTTGTATTCCACTTTCAATTCAAAATCTTTGGGTTTACCGCCACGCCAGATAATGAAAGTATTGCGCTTGATAACTGTTGATGGAATAATCTCTCCCACCATGGCGCCATCTTCAACCCGCCAGTACACCGGGTCTCCCTCCCAGCCTTTAAGTGTTTTGCCATCAAAGATTTTTATATATCCTTCGCTATCACGTTGATTCTTTGAAGAACGGCAACTAAGGGCTATAACTACGCAAAGCATAAATAATAAAGAAAATAATTTTTTCATTATAGAATTGTATGATTTGAGGTGATTCGGAAATGCAGAAGCTGATACCGATTTATTATTTGAAGGTAATATTACATTATTCAAGTTTGTCAAAATATTCTACATTCATCAGGTGCAAAGATCCTGACGTGAAACAGACCGATTAAACTACATTATTGTGGAACTAAAAGACGCTATTAATCTGATTAACGACAAAAGCATCCATCAGCAGGCAAATGCGGTTTGGGCAGACCTGGGATGCGGATCGGGATTGTTCAGTTATGCTTTAGCTAATTTACTACCTTCAGGCAGCACCATTTATGCAATTGATAAATCCAATACAACTTTAACCAGCAGGTCGAATCCCAAAAACAATGTGATCAAACAACGGCAGCTTAACTTCTCCACAGATGAGCTGCATCTACGGGATCTGGATGGGATCTTAATGGCAAACTCCATTCATTTTATTGAAGATAAAATGGCAGTGATTTACAAACTCAGTAAGAGTATGAAGCAAGACGGCAGTTTTTTAATAGTTGAATACGACACTGACGTGCCGAATCGCTGGGTACCGTTTCCGGTAAGTTTTTTATCGTTGAAGAAACTGTTTGAAGCAGCCGGATATTCTAAAGTGAAAAAAAATAATGAAAGACCTTCGGCATTCAGGTCATCCAACATTTATTCAGCATTTATAAGCAGGTGATTGTTGAATCAGGCAAATAATAAAGCGGAAGATCATGAATGATTTTCCGCTTTATTAGTGGAGGATATCGGACTCGAACCGATCACCTCAAACATGCCATGCTTGCGCTCTACCAGATGAGCTAATCCCCCTATTATGGATTGCAAATATAATCGGCGGGTTGATTGAAACCAAATAAATCAGGTATGAGGTATGGGGTATGGGGTATGGGGTATGGGGTTGAACCCTGGCAGGGGTGACATGATTATAGAAACAGTAAACAATGAAACGCGAACCCTGAAAGGGTGGCATGATTCCTTCTACAATCATGTCACCCCTGCCGGGGTTCTACCCATACCCCATACCCGATTTTCAACAAAACGCATTAATTCATTGTTACATTCAAAACACGCACAAATGGGCATCTTAAAACAACTATCGGAGTACTTGTATATTAAGAAGAAAGACCCCAACCAGCCTAATACACAATGGATGAAGTACATGCACGGTATCAACCGCATCTCCATTTTTATGTTTCTTGTTGCACTGATTGTAATGATCATTAAAATGATCTTTTTCCGGCATCATTGATGGCGCGCTAAAAATTCCGTGATTATTGCAGCTGCATTCGCCGAAGCGTTTCCACCTTCACTCAACAATTTCTTCAGGTTAGCATAATCATGCTGCAATTGTGCTTTCCTGGTATCATCATACAACAGGAGGTTCAGTTCTTTTTGCAGGTTTTCAACCGTCAGTTCATCCTGGATAAGCTCCTTTACCACTTCTTTATCCATTATAAGATTTACAAGGCAGATATACTTCACTTTTATCAAACGCTTTGCTATCCAGTAAGAAACAGGACTACCCTTATAACACACCACTTCGGGAACACCAAACAAAGCGGTTTCAAGAGTTGCCGTACCGGAGGTTACAAGCGCCGCATCGGACATCGCCAATAAATTATAAGTATCATTCTTCACTGCTGTTACATTCTTATGATCGCGCAATAACCCTTCATAAAAAGAATTTTCCTGGCCGGGCGCCTGTGCTATTATAAAATGATGTTCAGGATATATAGTTGATAATTCCAGCATGATAGGAAGCTTCTTTAAAATTTCCTGTTTGCGGCTGCCAGGCAGTAAAGCAATAATTTTTTCTGACGAATCTGAACGGGATGGCATGTGATCTGTAGCCGGTATTTGTTTCTTAATACTTTCTATAACTTCTACTAGCGGGTGCCCTACATAATTTACCGGGTACTGCCATTTTTTGTAAAACGCTGTTTCAAAGGGAAGGATCACAATCATTTTATCCACCGTTTTTCTGATGGCTTTAACACGGCTTTCCTTCCAGGCCCATACCTGCGGCGAAATGTAATAGATCGTTTTATAATGTTGCTGCTTCGCCCACCTGGCGATACGCAGGTTAAAGCCCGGGTAATCAATAAATATTACAGCATCAGGATGGTAGGTAACAATATCCTGCTTGCAATAATCCAGGTTACGAAGGATGGTTCCCAGATTTTTTATTACCTCAGTAAATCCCATAAAGGCAAGCTCTTTGTAATGCTTTACCAATAAGGCACCTGCAGCCTGCATCATATCTCCGCCCCAGCAGCGGATATTGGCCTGCGCGTCTACTTTCCTTAATTCTTTTATGAGATTACTTCCGTGCAGGTCTCCTGATGCTTCACCGGCAATGATATAATATTTCATGTAGTTGCTATCAGCTGTCAGCTTTCAGCCTTCAGCACATTAAAAGTAGGTTGTTGAGTTCCCTGCGTGGTTAAAAGTTGGTATAAATTCCAATCTCTGCTACATCTGTTATATTTCCTTTTGATAGCAATTATTTAATCACCTTAATCAACAACACCGTGATGCCATAAATAACGGTAGCTAAAAATATGCCTTTAGACGTTTTGTCTTTTTGGCTGTTTATATATATTGTAAACAGCACTGCATTCGCCAGCAATGAAATACTGCTAACAGCGGTAAGTAATGTTTTATACGCTTTCAGGTATCCCAGGAATTCCATGAATTTAACATGCTTAGGAAAAAAACTGCTATAATAATATATGATCAGCCCAAGAAAAGGTGCAGTGAATCCCAGTACAACTCCCAGGGCAAGGTTATCTTTTTTAAACATTATAATTTCCAGGTTTCTTCCAACTTAGTTTTCAAGGCATAATTGGTAAGGTCGAATTGAACGGGAACCACACTTACATAGTTATTCTCAAGCGCCCATACATCGGTATCGGTGCCTTTATCAAAATTTACAAACTCACCGGTAAGCCAGTAATACAACCTTCCGTTCGGGTCATTTCTCTCAATAAAATCTTCTTCATACTTAGCATAAGCCTGCCTGCATACTTTTATTCCTTTGATAAGGTCTGTGGAAATGGCCGGAAAATTTACATTCAGTACCGCATGTTTTTCAAGCTTGTTATTCAATACTTCTTCAACGATAATACGCGCGTATTTTCTGGATGCTGTAAAGTCCGCATCAATACTATGATCCAGTAAAGAAAACCCTATGGATGGTATGCTTTCTATTGCCGCTTCAACTGCAGCAGACATGGTACCTGAATAAATTACGTTAATAGAATGATTGGCACCATGGTTAATACCACTTAAACAAAGATCAGGTTTACGATGCAACACTTTATCAACCGCAAGTTTAACACAATCTACAGGAGTACCCGAGCAGGACCATGCCTCCACGTCTTCAAAAAATTTCACCTTGGTTAATCTCAGCGGCTGGCCTATAGTAATAGCATGACCCATTCCGGACTGAGGTTTATCCGGAGCCACCACCACTATTTTTCCCAGACCTTTCACCGATTCAACCAAACTTTGAATGCCAGGTGCCGTGATGCCATCATCATTTGTAATCAGGATGATAGGTTGATCGGTTTCTTTCTTTTCCTTTTTTTCACCTTTAGCCATCTGTCAAAGCTAAAATAAAAGTCTTGATTTTCAGCGATTAGCTGTCAGCGGTCAACTGCCGGAAGAGAATATATACGCAATGACACCCTGACAACCCGCCGCTGACTGCCGGTAGTAAATTCTTTTTCTCGTAAATATTTTTGGTATGATAAAAAAATTAGTATTTTAGCACTAAATTTATTAGCTATGTCATTAGCCGGAAAAAATTTAAAATACCTGCGTAAGCTCAGAGGCTGGACGCAGGAAGAATTTGCCAATAAATTAAAAATAAAGCGTTCCCTCTTAGGAGCCTATGAGGAAGAAAGAGCGGAACCCCGGATTGAAGTGCTGGAGCAAATCGGCAATATATTCAAACTTTCACTTGATGAGCTGTTATTGAAAGACCTCAGTGATGCCAAGGGAAATTATATTGCAAAACGAAGGGCTCAGAAAATGGAATCGCCAGGTAATGAAATACACCTGGTTCCGATAAAAGCTGCAGCGGGTTACCTGGCAGGTTATGCCGATCCTGAATTTATTGATGAGTTGAATACTTTTACCCTTCCTATGCTGGCGCCCGGAAATTACCGGGCTTTTGAAATTGTAGGAGATTCTATGTTGCCCACGCCAAGCGGTTCTGTAATCGTTGGTGAGAAGATAGAAAAGCTGGAAGAAGTTAAAACCAACAATACTTATATTATTGTTTCCCGCCAGGAAGGTATCGTATATAAAAGGATCATGAAAAATAACCGGTCTAAAACCAAGTGGACCCTGATCAGCGACAATCCCAGTTACCAGCCTTACAATGTTGAAGCCGATGATATCATTGAAGTATGGCAGGCACAGTTGGTGATGACGAAGGCCAATATGCAACAAAGATGGGATGTTAACCAGTTGGCGGGATTGGTTAATAATTTACAGGAACAGGTTAGCACATTGAAGAAACGAATGAACTGATGTTTTGAACTGTGATTGATCTGATTGAGTGATGGACTATGAACAGCATTAAAGCTCATCATTCATCAGATCAATCACAGTTCAAAAATTTCCTTCGCCACCCTGAAAGTATTGCAATGCGCTTCCACTATTATCTTTATATCTTCCGAATAGCCACCGCCCATTGAAACAACACAGGGAATCTTTAGTTCCTTCAATAGAGAAAAAACAAATTCATCTCTTCTTTTACATCCCGATACGGGTATCTTAAGCTTTCCGAATTTATCAGTAGAAAGAATATCAACGCCCGACAGGAAAAACACAAAATCAGGTTTCACATTGCTAAGCAGGGAAGGCAATGTTTCCCGGAGCAAACCAAGGTATGTTTCTTCATCGGTTCCATCTTCCAGAGGAATGTCCAGATCAGACCTTTCTTTATGAAACGGATAGTTATGCCTGCCATGCATGCTGAATGTAAATACACGTGGTTCATGCTCAAATAACCTGGCAGTGCCATCACCCTGGTGTACATCCAGGTCAACGATTAAAATCTGCCTTGACAAGTTTTTATGAAGCAGGTAATTAGCTGCTATAGCAAAATCGTTTAATAAACAAAACCCTTCTCCTCTATCTGCAAATGCATGATGGGTGCCACCGGCAACGTTCATTGATATTCCGTTCTCGAATGCGTAATAACAACAATCAATAGTTCCCTGTGTGATGATGAGTTCCCTTAAAGTAAGTGGAGGAGATTGCGGGAAACCGATATGGCGTTGCTCTTTTGCTGATAACATCTGATGTTTCAACCTGTTTAAATAAGCACTGTCATGTGTCCATAAAATCACCTCGTCAGGGCAGATTCCCGGTTCAAATAAATTTTCCTCCCTTATACTTCCTTCATATAATAATTGTTCCGGAATCAATTCATATTTAAGCATGGGAAAGCGGT
>CAXSIE010000306.1:6630-6885 GCA_964237295.1 uncultured Flavihumibacter sp.
CCGGAAGGTAAAGGATGCGCATAAATAGAAGCATACGCAATTTTAAGTATCGGTTGTTTTTGCATGTTGTATAGGTTCAACAAAGCTTTATGAGCGCATGGTCTGCAATGGCAAAAACGCAATCTCCTTTTTTAGGCGCAATCAACGCTGTTCCGGTAAAACGACTGAAAGCAGGAAGTATGGCCAATTCAGCTCCAAAATAGAAACAAGGCAAACTAAGAGATTGCCTTCCAAGCCCTTTTACCAGCACGCCGG
>CAXSIE010000307.1:0-6847 GCA_964237295.1 uncultured Flavihumibacter sp.
TTTCCAGGGTACCAATGATACCACTTTTTATGTGGTAGCGGTTTACTTTGGTTCAGTAGGTGTTAAAAATACGAGGTACGCTATCTCAGTGATGTTGCTGGCAGACCTGGTAGGCATTATAACGGCTATACTTATAGGCTATTTATTCTTTCATTGAGTTCAGCGTCCTGCTATCTTATTACAAACCTCGCGGTAACTCCAAACGCATCAGGCACAAAAGCTATCTTAGGTAGAATATCCAGCTCCGGTTTCCAATCAATAGAAAGGTTCAACGGAATTGTCTCAAACTTATAATCTAATCCTATAACACCCGTTGGACCAAGATAAGTATTACGGCTTTCAAAACCAATATACCCTCCGGCGCCGTAGTACCATTGCAGTCCGGGGAAATTTAACGGGCTGTGAATTTCATACAAAGCGCCCAAACCAAAACGGCTTCCAAAAGACAACAATCCTTCAACAGCATTTTTATCATCCAGAAAATATTTGGCGGTGATAGAATTGTTTAAAGTGGGAGAAGCATTACTCAGTCTTATCCCGATGCCAAACTGGTAATTCTGTGAAGATGTTTGTTGAGCAAAAACTTTTTGACTGTATCCGATTACTAGGAACAATGAAACACTCAGTAATAATTTTTTCATGTTGCTTTTTTCTTTGGAACGAAGATATCGCAGGAAGCTGCTTTGTCAGGGCCTAAATAATTGTTAAGAGTTTCAATGGCTACAAAGACACGAAGCGGAACGAAGAAAATTAATTTCTTTGTGCCGCTTCGTGGGTTAGTGCCTTTGTGGCCATGGACGTAGTTACTTCTTCAAACAATTCAAATTTTGTTTTGGGTCTTTTTTTATCCAGCCACTTAAAATTATTAAGCAATTTTTTATCGTCAGGGATCTGCGTCATAGGATATACGCTGCCGGTTACATCATTCCTGCACACTATGCGATTCAGTTGCTTTTCTTTAAAAAACATATCTATGGTCTCAGCATGTGTAGTATTCATTCCAATAAAATCTTCTTTCTCATCCTTTGCGTAATACACACTTTCCGCTGAACCTTTGGTACGGATGAAATTAACATATCCATCCTTAAAATAAGCGTTAAGCGTAGTGCCTTTTATCTGGTTGTATAGATTTTCGGCAGATTGATTTATTACCATGGCATTTTCGAAAACATACAAAAGCTCCGGTTTTTTATTTTTTGTATATAGATAAATGGTATCGCCGGTTATCTGGTTGTTACCTGACCATACAACAGGATTGGTAAACAGTTTAAAGATAGAATCCCTTCCCGAATAAAACATGCTGTCGCTCACCGCCTGAAGGGAGTCTGTAAATATCCTTACATTGTGAAAGCCCTGGAAGTACCTGTTCCGGTTAGTGGAATCTTCTCCGTTTACGGATGCTACTGACTTAAGGGTATCTTTCTGTTGTTCAATTCCAGACCGGTTTTCAAGGTTGGAAAGTTTACCGGCAAACAATGTGTCGGCGGTAACGTAAACCGAATCTTTATCCTGACGAATGATCATCAGCGGGTGCTGTGTAGCAATAAAAGTATTGTTTAAACGGCTGGCTTTTATTTTATTGGCGATGACGGAAACTCCTTGTGAAGTGTCTACCAAAACCGCATTGCCCGTAGCATTAAAAATGCCGTTTTCATCAATACTTAAATCATCACCTGTTACCGTAAGCGCTTTATCTTTGATGATGGTTCTTTTATTAAACTTTGCGGTTTTATTTTTAAGGTTATAATATCCGTCAGATGTTACGATCTGGCTTTTGTTACTGTCTATAATAAGTGTTTTGGTAATAAAAGTGGCAAGTTGTGATTGCGTGTTGTATTGCAGTGAGTCTGTGGTTATATCGTAGCCGGGATTTTTAAGCTTAACATCCCTTTTAAAATAAACGTCTTTAAGTTCACTGTAATAAGTTGCTTCTTTACTGGTTAAGGTGGTATTTCCGTTCACTACTTTTCCGCCATTACTGTAAGTACCGAGCTTCAGGTTAGAGTCGTAAAATATCTCTTCGGCAGTAAGTATTCCTTTACCATCCGTCATGCTGGCTTTTTTCTTCAGCAGCGCCTGCTTTTTATCTATGTAGTAGATGAGGTATTGCGAACGTGTATGGATGGTATCATTATCAACAATATGAACATTGCCAAATGCTTCCAGCGTTCGGAGTTTTTTATTATGAACGGCACTGTCTGAATAAAATAATGTTTTTCCATCCCTGAAGGCAACATTGCCAGCTGCGGTGGTCAATTCATTGGTTGAATCAATTTTTTTATAGCTTAGCCTGTCTGCATTTATAAAATCCAGTATCCTTACAGTATCTGTTGCCGGAGTAGTAACAGGTGCCTGAGCAATCGCCTGCTGTTTTGTTCCAAATACTAACACCACGGAGCATACGAAAATAAATTGCCTCACTTTTTTGCTGCTTTTAATGAGTCCAGAGGCGTAGTTAAATAATTTCCTTTTTCTTTTTTGCCAAAGATGGAAATACTCACGTAACGCTTTGGATTCACACGAAGATCGTCTAAAAGTATGTTAAGACTACGTGAAGTGTTTTCAAGGTTTTGATATAATTTTTTGTCATTCAGCAGCAAACCTATAGATCCGTCAGGGCTATTCAGTTTAGCCATTGCAGTGTCTAAACCGGATATTGTTTTATTTAGGGATGCAAGCGTTTCATCCAGTTTAAGGTTGGCGAATTTGCCGGTAGCGGTATCCAGGTTGCTAAGCATTCTGTTGATAGTAGCATCCTGTGAGGCAAGGTTTCCGGTAACTTTATTCATATTGGCAAGTGTTTTACCAAGCGCCCCGGTTTGCGCATTAAGCAATCCTTCCAAAGAAGCGGAAGACACAGTGAGGTTGGTGATTATTTTTTGAATATTGAATTTTGTACTTGGATCAAAGATAGCGCCTACCACTTTAATCACCGAATCAAGAGACTTTAATGTGCCATTTACACTGTTAAGTGCAGGATTTAAGGAGGCTTTTACATCATCCAATAAACCTGTTGTGACATGCGTGTTAAGGGTATCGCCGTTATCGGCGAGTTGTTTTGAGTCGCCGGGTTCTATATTCAGTGTTGCCGTTCCCAGAAGATCTTTGTTTATAAAAGCAAGGGAGTTTACGGGAATATTAATTTCTTTGGTAAAGTTTAAGGTAACGATAATACTGTCGAGATTGGCATTTTTTTCCATCATTTTATAAACAGTACCTACCTGTAATCCATTAATAGTAACAGGATTTGAGGTGGAAAGTCCCTCCACGGAATGAAATACAGCATAAAGTTTCCTGCTTTTGTCGAACAGGTCCCTTCCTTTAAGAAAGTTAAATCCCAATACGAGCAATGCTACCGCTACAACAGCCAGTATACCTATCTTGGTTTCATTATTAATTTGAAATTTCATTCATGTAGAGTTTATCTATTCAATGGATATTTAGTCAATGGAAATAATTCAGGAGCAAATGTATAGAAAGTTTACGTGGAAATAGGTATGTGGTATGAGGTGAGATATGGGGTATGTAGGAATTCCGAAGGGGTGATATGCTTATAAAAAATCATATCACCCCTTCGGAATTTTTGCAAATTTTCTATTTTCCCGTATTCACCGGGTTTATCGTACCGGGTCTGGATGATTCCATTTCTTCCTTATATTTTTTTAGGGCGCTCATGATATTCTCTACAATTTCATCCTGGCCGTCATTACTGTTGAGGTATTCTTCTTCCTGTTTATTAGAGATAAAGCCGGTTTCCACCAGTACGCTTGGCATACCGGTAGCCTGCAATACCCAGATACCTTTGTTATTTCTTTGTAATACGCCACCATGAGAAGTGCGACCTGCTTTTTGAAACGCATCTTCCACATATTTGGCAAATGTGTAGCTGTTTTTGAAATAGTACTTCGTGTATAAAGTCGCCCTTATTTTAGCTTCGGGAGAATTCAAGTCGAGGATATTAAGAGAGTCCTCCACATTTTCACCAGTGGCATCTTCACCGCTGATATAAGAACTTTTTGCCTGGCTTCTGTCTGCAGCCCACACATAAGTTTCCGTTCCGGTAACTTTGTTCTCTACATAATAATTTTCATACACGGGCTGCTGTACTGTCTTCTTTTTCTTTCTTCTACCTTTACCGGTGTATATCACCTTGGTTGTATGCCCTATTATGCGTTTGGCATACCATCCGCCGGCCCTGGCTCCTGTTGCATTACAATGGATGCTTATAAAGAGATCGCCCCGAACCTCATTTGCCATATTAGCCCTTATTTTTAAAGCCTGGTCTTTGTTATTGACGTTTCCAGGTAAAACGTCAGTAGTACGCGTAAACACCAGCTTAATTTCAGGAAATTCCTTTTGAAGGGCTTTGCCAAGTTTTAACCCGATTTCCAGTGCCACCTGCGCTTCGGTAGAAATCAAGCCCCTGGCTCCGATATCTTTACCCCCATGTCCGGGGTCTATGATAATCGTTTTAATGGAAGGTTTAGCTTTAAAATGAATGGGTTTTTCAGGAAGCGGAACAAAACTTATAAATATCAAAAACAATACAGAAAGTACTAACAGCTTTTTTAGCATACTTAAACAAGTTAAATGGGTTACGATCAATCTTCACAAATACTTAATGACCGAATCACTATTTTTGTCTTACGCAAATTATGAGAACCGGACGTAAAGTTAGCCTAAAATTTAATCTACTGTGGATAACAACAGTGTTTATATGCTCTATAACGCTATTTGCTTCCGGTAATTACACCCCTCAAAAACATTTTTACAAGACATTAACAGTACACAAAGACACGGTTCCAATTGGCTTTCAAAAGAAACGGGATACCATTCCTGCAAACTTTCAAAATAAACCCGATACTGTTCCGGAAAATGCCAGTGATACGAATGTAAAAAAAATCACTAAGATTGATACGCTGAATGTAAAAGTTTCAAAAGATTCACTGGATGCCCCGGTTTCTTACGCCGCTACTGACTCGATGGTTTTTGATGTGCCTACCAAAAAAATCAGATTGTACAATACTTCGGAAGTTAAGTATAAGGATATTGTGCTGGATGCTTACCAGATTGAATTAGATCAGCAGCACCAGTTGGTATATGCTACTTATTTTATGGATACGGCTAATAAGAGATTAGGCAGGGTTAAATTTTTACAGGGTGAAAATAATATGGATTCTGATTCCATTACGTACAATTTTAAAACTCAGAAAGGTATTACCAGCAGCACTTATACCACACAGGGAGAGATGTTTGTTTATGGTGAAAAGATAAAAAAGATATCTCTGAACGAATATTTTGCGCTTCGCGGACGCTTTACCACCTGTAATCTTGATACCCCGCATTTTGCCTTTGTAACTAAAAAGCTGAAACTCGTTAATAAAAAACTTGCTATCAGCGGCCCTATACATCCGGAATTCGAAGGAGTACCTATTCCTATTTATATCCCTTTTGGTTTTTTTCCTTTGTCGCAAGGCAGGCATTCGGGTTTGTTGCCACCGCAGTTTACGGTGAATCAGCAGTTCGGTGTAGGACTTGAAGGCCTGGGTTATTATAAAGTTCTAAATGATAATTTTGATGTAACACTCCGGTCAGATATTTATTCCTATGGGGGTTACAGGCTTAACCTAACGCCTACCTACAGGGTCCGTTACCGTTACCAGGGACAATTTAATCTTGCTTATCAGAACACGCGTTTTTTAAGTGATGCGGGCATCAAGGAGTATGAAACCAACAAAAGCTTTAATATTTACTGGAGTCATACTGTAGACAGCAAAGCCAGGCCCGGAACTACTTTTTCCGCCAATGTAAATGCAGGATCAACCAGGTTTAACAGGTATGTTACAAACAACCCTACACTGAACTTTCAGAACCAGTTAAGTTCCTCTATCAGTTATTCGAAAAATTTTGATAATAAATACAACCTTAGCATTAGTGCCAATCATAACCAGAACAATTTAACCCGGCTGGTTAATCTTAGCCTGCCTACCGTTTCATTTACCGCTACAACACTCTATCCTTTTCAGAAAAAAGAATTTGTTGGTGAACCCAAGTGGTATGAAAAGCTGGGAATCGGTTTAAACTCAAACATATCCGGACTGTCATCATTTTATGATTCCGCGTTCAGCTTCCGCCGGCTCGTAGATACTTTTCAATGGGGAGCATCTCATAATATTCCGATCACTTTATCGCTTCCTTCTTTAGGGCCCTTTCAGATTGCCCCGGGCATCAGCTACCAGGAAAAATGGTATGCACGTAAATTGTACAGGTCGTGGAACAAAGTTGCCAGTAAGGTGGATACTACTACTCAGAATGGTTTTTTTACGGCCAGGGATGTTTCTTTCAGTTTGGGAATTAATACTGCCTTATTCGGAACTTTCAATTTTGGTAAAAACAGTAAGGTCAAGGCCATCAGGCATGTTATTCGTCCGATGTTCAGTATCAATTATAAGCCGGATCTTGCCAAAAAGGATTACTATGCCATCCAGTCAGATACCGCTGGTAGGATCACCCGTTTTTCGCCTTACGATGGCAGTATTTTCGGTGCTTTCAGTGAGGGCCGGTTTGGCGGGATAGGCTTTGGGATAGATAACAACCTGGAAATGAAAACACGTTCTAAAACGGATACGGGTCAGGGAGAAGATAAAAAAGTTAAACTGATAGATGGGTTCGGATTTAACAGCGGTTATAATTTAATGGCAGACTCTTTCAAACTTTCTCCTTTCAGTCTTTACATAAGAAGTACGTTATTTGAAAAAATAAATATCACTATGGGCGGCGTTCTCGACCCTTACCAGGTAGATAATAAAGGATATCGTATAAACAAGTACACATGGCAGGGAGATAA
>CAXSIE010000308.1:0-612 GCA_964237295.1 uncultured Flavihumibacter sp.
GATAAAAAACACATCGTTATAAGAACCTTCCAGTCCTAATTTAGGATCTATGCTTACAGGGTTGAAGCTTATTACGGTATTCCTCCTTCCATCAAAAGTGAGGTCGAGATCGGCCTCGGCCAATAAATTTATTTTGTTGCTTAACTTAAAATTATAAGATCCTCCTGCTATTAACTGGGGAGCGGTAAGTTCGGTTGACTTCACCGGGATTTCATTATCGGTTACGTAAAATACTTCCCGCATCTTTTCATTGATATTAAAAGACCAGGCATTAAAAGTAGTGGTTACGTCTCTGGCTACCACACCAATTTTTAACCTGTTATCGGTGTATTGTAGTCCGGCATCGAAACCGAATCCCCAGGAAGTTGCAAATTCACCCGCTTTACGGTGAATAATTTTCGCATTGAAACCTACATTTAATTTTTTTGTTTTTTTAAAGGTGATTTCCTGTGCCAGGGAGAAAAGAAAAGCGTAATCTGCAGATGAGAAAGTGGTAATATTACTGAAATTGATGGTTCCATCCGGTTCTACAAGGAAAACGGTATTGGGAATATCATCCACCGCAAACCGGAGTATGGAAAGACCCAATGTTCTTTTACCGCCGCTTACGGG
>CAXSIE010000308.1:622-5598 GCA_964237295.1 uncultured Flavihumibacter sp.
GTATAGCCACACTGCCATAATCATACTTACCGATGCCCGCAAAATATTCGGCATGCATCAGGTTTAACTGCGGATATTCTTTTACTTCAACGAGACCGGCAGGATTCCAGTAACCGGCACTCCCGTCTTTAACTGAAGCTACCTGCGCGCCACCCATTGCAAGTCCGCGCGCGCCGGCGCCAATATTTAAAAACTCATTGGAATACTTTCTAAATTGAGCATAGGAATCATGCCTGGTGAAGCATACAAAAAAGATTACAAGAAAAACAGGATATAGTTTTCTCATCAGAATTAATTTGTTAGCAATGGTCTATAAGCTAAACTTTAAATATTAGCTACCGAAATGATTAGTATCGTTTGGAGCAGCCGGGTTGATTACATCCTTGAACAGTCATAACCAGATCAAATTTCACGTTTATTAGCTGCATCACAAAAACAACCTTTTAGAATTCATGTTGGTGCGGAGTATTGGTAACGGGTTTTAACGATGATTATTGCGTTTAACAGCATCATATATTAATTACTTTTGCCGAAATTGAAGTTATTTATGAATCTGATAGAAGAATTACGCTGGCGGGGTATGATCCAGGATATTATGCCTGGAACGGAGGAGCAGCTTCAAAAAGAATCTACCACGGCCTATATTGGCTTTGACCCTACTGCTGACAGTCTTCATATCGGCAGTCTCATTCCGATAATAATGCTTGTTCACCTGCAAAAAGCAGGACATAAACCGATTGCTTTGGTAGGAGGCGCTACAGGAATGGTAGGTGACCCGTCAGGAAAAAGTGAAGAAAGAAACCTGCTGAGTGAAGAAACATTGGCTGTTAACCTGGCCGGCGTTCGCAAACAACTGGAGAAATTTCTAGATTTTGATGCTTCCAGGCCTAATAAAGCCGAAATAGTAAATAATTACGACTGGTTTAAAAATTTCAGTTTCCTTGACTTTATCCGCGATGTCGGCAAGCATATCACTGTAAATTATATGATGGCCAAGGATAGTGTGAAAAAAAGACTCGATAGTGAAAACGGCATGAGCTTTACCGAATTTACCTACCAGTTGGTGCAGGGTTACGATTTTTACTGGCTGTTTAAAAACAAAAATGCCAAGCTACAGATGGGTGGAAGCGATCAGTGGGGTAATATCGTTACCGGCACAGAACTGATCCGCCGCAAAACGGGCGGAGAAGCATTTGCCTTTACCTGCCCGCTGGTAACAAAAGCCGACGGAGGAAAATTCGGTAAAACTGAAAAAGGAAATGTGTGGCTTGATGTAAGCAAAACATCTGCTTACCAGTTTTACCAGTTCTGGTTAAATGCCAGCGATGAGGATGCTAAAAAATGGATACGGCAATTTACTTTTTTAGCTAAAGAAGAAACTGAAGTACTGGTTGAAACACATGAAAAAAATGCGGCTGCCCGGAAACTGCAAAAGAAACTGGCCGGCGAGGTAACAGCCTTTGTGCATGGAAAAGAAGAATTGCAAAAGGCCGTAGCCACCACTGAAAAATTATTTTCCCAGCAGCTATCACAGGAAACGTCTATTACGCTCGAGGATATTGAAACATTGGAAGGCGTTGTAACTTTTGATTATGACCTGGGTAAAATTAAAGCAGGCACCGATATAATTAGCTTTCTGGCAGAAACCGGAATTTTCAGCAGCAAAGGCGAGGCAAGAAAAATGATTCAAAACGGCGGGGTAAGCATTAACCGGAGTAAAATAACGGATGCATCCATGACCCTGCAAGAAAGTTTGTTATTGCATCAACAGTATTTACTTGTACAAAAAGGAAAAAGAAATTATTACCTGGTAAAAGCGGTATAGCTATAGCCGGACGAGCCAAATTCTTTTAAAACCGCACGGCATACGTATCGAAAACGTACAGTTTATACGAAGCATTACGTACTACATTATTGATTTATAACCTGCTATCAATCTGGCATTTAGTTGGAAGCAAATGATTGGTAAACATTTCATATTAATCAGGTATTGAAATTAGCAACAACTAAATAATACGTATGCTTAAAAACTATTTCATGGTAGCATGGAGAAACCTGCTAAAAAGCAAAGTGTATTCAATCATTAATATAATCGGACTGGCCACAGGAATGTCAGTAGCATTACTTATCAGCCTGTGGATGTATGATGAGTTTACGTTTGACCATTACCACAGCAATCATGACCGGCTGGCAAAGATTATGTCTACTCAAACGTTCAGCGGAGAAACAAGCACTTATCCAACCACGGTTGTTCCACTTGAAAAGGAACTACGTACCAGGTATGCAAGCGATTTCAAGCGGTTATCACTTACCTGGCACAGCACAAATATTCTTGCAGCAGGAGATAAAAAAATATCTCAAACCGGTATTTGGGCGCAGCCGGATCTGCCTGCGATGCTCACCCTGAAAATGAATAAAGGTGATGCAAGCGCTTTTAAAGATCCTTCCTCCATCATGCTTGATCAGTCCGTTGCCACCGCTCTTTTTGGCGATGCCGATCCCATTAATAAAACAGTAAGAATAAATAATAACACAGATTTGAAGGTGGCCGGAGTATTTGAAGACATTCCATTACGCTCCGGCTTTTATGGAACAAAATTTTTGCTGCCCTGGTACAATAAAGCCAACTGGTGGAATACACAGACAGCGGCATGGAGCAATCATGGATGCCAGTTAATCGCAGAAATAAATGATCATGCTGATTTTGATAAAATCAGCGCAAAGATCAAAACAACAACACAGGATCATGGTTATGTACAAAGCAATGAACAGCTTCAATTGCACCCTATGAATAACTGGCATTTGTACAGTGAATTCAAAAATGGAAAACAGGTTGGCGGTGCTATTCAATTTGTCTGGCTATTTGGAATCGTCGGCATCTTTGTATTGTTCCTGGCCTGTATAAATTTTATGAATCTTAGCACGGCCAGGAGCGAAAAACGCGCCAGGGAAGTAGGTATCCGCAAAACTATTGGCTCTGTGCGAACTCAGCTCATATTTCAGTTTTTGAGCGAATCGCTGTTGATGTCGTTCCTAGCAGTTCTTTTCAGCATAGGCATCGTGCAATTGTCGTTGTCCTTCTTTAACACCATAGCCGGCAAGGAAATATTCATTCCTTGGAGCGTACCTTTGTTCTGGTTGATTATTTTAGGGTTCACCGCTATCACCGGCATTGTAGCAGGTAGTTATCCTGCCTTTTATTTATCAGGATTCAATCCTATCAGGGTTTTAAAAGGAACCTTTCGTGTAGGACGGTTTGCTTCCGTACCACGGAAAGCGTTGGTAATTGTTCAATTTACTGTATCCGTTTCATTGATCATAGGTACTATCATTGTTTACCGCCAGGTGCAATATGCCAAAAACCGGCCGGTTGGTTATGCACGTGAAGGCCTCATTACCGTAGTGATGAATACTTCAGAAATATACGGGCATTATGATGTAATGAGGAATGACCTGATACAAACAGGTGCCGTAGATAATATGGCGGAAACAAACAGTTCCACCACCGAGATATCATCCAATAATAATGGACTCGACTGGAAGGGAAAAGATCCTGGTATAGATCCGTTATTTGGTACAATAGCTGTTACACACGATTTCGGAAAAACCATCGGCTGGCAAATCGTTGAAGGCCGGGATTTTTCACGGAACTTTAATGATTCAGGTGCCTTTATCCTGAATCAATCTGCGGTGAAGGTTGCAGGACTTATTGATCCTGTTGGAAAAACAATGAAATGGCTTAACAAAGACCATGTAATTACAGGAGTAATTAAAGATATGGTGATGAATTCGCCATTCACTCCTACCGTACCTACCATTTTTCAGTTAAAACCGGATTGGGTAAGTGTTATAATAATAAAATTAAAGACAGGCATGGCTTTAAAAGAGTCGCTGTCAAAAATTGAACCCGTATTCAAAAAATACAATCCAGCCAGTCCTTTTGATTTTAAATTTACCGATGAAGAATATGCGAAGAAATTTTCGGATGAAGAAAGGATTGGAAACCTGGCCACAGTTTTTGCATTACTCGCAATTTTTATTTCCTGCCTGGGACTATTTGGACTTGCTTCATTCATAGCAGCCCAACGCACCAAAGAAATTGGTGTTCGTAAAGTATTGGGGGCTTCTGTTTTTAATTTATGGCAGATGCTTTCAAAAGAGTTTTTGTTACTGGTGTTTATCTCTTCCTTGCTGGCGATTCCTATAGCATCGTACTTCCTGAATCAATGGCTGCTGCGCTATGAATACCGAACCGGAATATCCTGGTGGATGTTTGCCGCGGCAGGAACCTGCGCATTATTCATCACATTGATAACGGTTAGTTTTCAGGCAATCAGGGCTGCTATCGCTAATCCAATTAAGAGTTTAAGAACGGAATAGAAACATTAATGTTTATCTGATCAAACATAGGTTATTGAATTTATTCCGTTGTGCACACTCCTTAACCGGCGGCACGATGAGTTGACTTGAACTCTAATGGTTTTGGTTTGTTAACTTTAAAATCAACTCAGGCTTTGAAAGATTTACCTACAGTATATTTCATCAGCGGATTAGGCGCCGATGAAAGAGCTTTTCAATTTCTTGATCTCAGCTTTTGCAAGCCTGTTTTTGTAAACTGGATAAAACCTCTACCAGGTGAGCACATCAGCGATTATGCCATCAGAATAAAAAAGCAGATTACAGATAAGGATCCTATCATCGTTGGATTATCTTTTGGTGGAATGGTGGGCGCAGAAATTGCCAGGCAGTTCCCGGTAAAAAAATTGATTTTTTTGTCGAGCGCTAAAACGGAAAAAGAGATTCCGTTTTATTTGAAGTGGCTGAGATACTTTCCATTGCACAAGTTGACTCCCATGTCATTCCTGAGAAAGGCCAATCATACCATATACCGTTTTATGGGGATCGAAAAAAGGAGTGATAAAATTATTTTCGAGGAAATGTTATACAATTCCGATGAACGCTTTGTTAATTGGGGC
>CAXSIE010000308.1:5608-6819 GCA_964237295.1 uncultured Flavihumibacter sp.
GCCCACTGGCGTAACAACCATGCACTTTCAAATGCCGTACACATTCATGGTACCGCAGATATCTTACTTCCGCACAGGTATATACATGCGGATTACAGTGTGGAAGGAGGTGAACACCTGATGGTGCTGACAAAGGGGGCGATTATTTCAAAGCTTTTGAAGCAGATAATTTCAGGTTAAAAGTCTATTTCAACAATTGCGGCTTTTCATGGTAAAGCTTTAAAACAAATTCGCCAAATAACGTATTCGCCCACGCAAACCATTTCCGGGTAAATTTAGCTGCATCATCTTTAAAGAAACTTTCATGCATAAAACCTGTACCACCATGTGATTTAACCAGCATGTTCAAACAGGTTTTTATTTCTTCATCGTTGATGCTTGTCAGTCCACGCATCGTAATGCTCATCGGCCAGATATAATCCATACCAATGTGCGGACCGCCTATGCCTTCACCGGCTTTGCCTTTAAAGAAAAAAGGGTTGGAATCACTCAACAAAAATTTCCTGGTTTGCTGGTAAACCGGATCGGTAGCTTTTACCGCAGCCAGATAAGGAAGTGCAAGTAAGGAGGGTATATTAGCATCATCCATAAGATTATAACTGCCAAAGCCATTTACTTCATAGGCATAAATCTCACCAAAAGGAGCAGAAGCAACCCTGGCATATTTATCAAGGGCGTTTTTAACGGTAGTTGCCAGTGCAAATGCATCATTACCCAATGCATCTTCATGAAGCGCCTTAGCCAGCTCCTGCAAATGCAGCAACGACTCATAAGCAAAGAAGTTCGAAGGTATAAGGAATGGAAACACAGTGGCATCATCACTTGGCCTGAACATGGAATGTATCAGTCCGATTTTTTTTGTAGGATAACCGTATCCTCCCAAAGGAACACCATCGGTTGCCCAGGCTGTTTTTCCAGTCGCTGTTGTTCCTTGAAAGTTTGTATCACCAGCTTCATCGCGGCAATCCAGTCCTTATCGAATGATCCGGTATCTCCTGTTATCTTCCAATAGCCATGCGCCAGTCGTATGGGATAACAAAGACTGTCAATCTCCCACTTACGCTCATGGATACCCGGTTTCATAGTGGTGATATCGCTTGCTTTCCACTCACTCACCTTATTCTCATCCTTATAAAAAGCATTTGCGTAAGGATCTTTTAAAATGTTTTTTGTTTGCCTGTTGATCACGCCGGCAATTAATTGTTGCAGGT
>CAXSIE010000309.1:0-2901 GCA_964237295.1 uncultured Flavihumibacter sp.
GTTTCCCAGTCGGTTGCCATCCTGGTTGCATTTTCTGAAAATTTCTTAGCTCTGGGGCTGTACACCTGGATGGCTTCTATCAACCTGCGGGTGAGTATTTCATTAAAGGCATTTCTTACAGGTTCATTGATATTTGTTGAAGCTTCACTTTCCTCAATCCTTTGTTCAAAGGATTCATTATTACCGGTAAGTTGCGCTAAGACCTTGTCCAACTGATTCCTGAATTGATATTTTAAACTATCAATATTTGTAAACAGTATTAAAGTGACCGAGTCCGCTAATCTTTTTTTTAAAGGATAGCAAGGTTAAGATTTCGTCTGTAATTGACCCTGCACTGACAGGAGCATCCTTGAAATAAGTCCATATCTTTGGCTTACCTGTATCCCTAAAAACCTGGTAGGCCGTATCGAATTCTTCAGCAGTATATTTTCCTACTTTAGTAAAGAACAGGCAAAGCGCAATGTCACATTCCCGAATAGCCTTATTATATTCATTCTGAAGCCTTGTATCTGAAATAGCATCAAGAAAATATTCCCATTGCAATATTTCCAGGTAAATACCCTGTTTGTGAAGCCGGTCGTTCTCTACACTTATAAAAGTCCGGAACTCTTCCCTGTCTGCTTTCAATTCTGCAGAAGAAGCTATAAATATTTTTATTGTTTTAAACAGCATAGATTGGGTTCAGAAGATAAAACAATTAGTTTAAACTTCCAACCTTAATATAAAAATGTTTTGAGTAGGCAAGACTAATAATGTACCAATCCCTTAAAAGCTGGACAGATTTTCTAAAACAGTATGACTGCTTTATACCTATTAACAATCAAACAAGGTCTTCCTGTTTTTCTTTTAGGATCAAAATTTAGGATTAATTCATTTCTGGAATTGCTTCGTGCAATGCCGGCAATCAGTATCTATCTTATATGGCCTATATTGTTTTATCATAATTACTTTAAAAGGATAACAGTTCGTCACAGGTGGAAATAAATAATAAATAGAATTACTTTTTTAACGGCTACCTTTTACCTTATTGAAATAGTATCTTCGAACGTATCGAGTGCAATAAATTATCAATTAGGTACACTCCCTCGTGAGTTTTTACAGTATCCATGGAAACCATATTTTGGGGTTAACAAGAGTAGTCTATTTCGTTTAATTATCATCACAGCTTATTCAATCGCTTATTCTTTTATTAGGGGATTTGTGAACGTAAGAATGCAGAAGTAGCCTGCCATAAACTTAAAAACAGGTCATGTGCAAATCAAGCGGAACAATTTATACTGACAAAAGACGGGAGTAAGATTATAAGGCTTAAAATTTCAGAAATCTATTATATAGAGGCTACCGGGAATTCTCTAAAGCTACATACGAAAAGAGGTATATTATTTCATAGGCAAACAGTAAAAGAATTCATTGACATGTTGCCTGCATCAAGCTTCGTTCGAACACATAGAAGCTACATCGTAAACATCGAGCATGTCACGGATGTTGAGGTTTGGCAAATCCCTAAATCGGTGAAATTCACTTATCGTTTTAAAGCGCTTCATACATGTTCATCTTCATTTCTTATTGCCAGCACCAATTTACCACGAACGTGTCCTGTTGCACTTTCCCGATGTGCTTCGGCAACTTGTTCTAAAGGATACACTTTGCTGATGGTAACCTGCACTTTGCCTTCATCAATTAATTGTGCAATTTGTTCTAACCAATCCCGTCTCATTTGCGTTGCATCTAATTCTCCTTTGGCGCTTTTTTTTGCAAGTGCTTCTGTAACGTCAACACTAAACGGAAAATCAATGTTCGTGCTTACTAAGATACCACCTTCCTTTAAAACCTTCACAGACTTTAATCGCTCATCATCATCACGAAGGGGTGAGGCATCAAACACTACGTCAATGTCGTGCAATATATCTTCAAACTTCTGATTTTTATAGTCTATCACTTCATCAGCTCCGAGTTGTTTTAAATGATGATAATTTTGCGCCGAAGCTGTTCCTATTACATACGCACCTTTACCTTTTGCAAATTGCAAAGCGAAACTTCCAACACCGCCAGCTGCGCCCTGAATAAGAATGCGCTGACCGGATTGTAACTTTCCAAACTCGAAAATACCGGTCCAGGCAACAAGTGCTGCTAAAGGCACACCTGCAGCTTGATTAAAACTTATGCTTTTAGGTTTTAGTGCGAATTGACTTGCATTTGCAATACAATATTCCGCATAACTTCCATCGCCCGGAAAATTAGGAACACCGTACACCGCATCGCCTTTCTTGAATTCGGTCACATCGCTACCGGTTTCTTCCACAATGCCTGCCGCATCCCAGCCTAATGTCATGGGTAGTTTTAACAAAGGTCTTAAAAAGTCATTTCCGCCATTACGAACGACCCAATCAGCAGGGTTTACACCGCTGGCATATACTTTGACTAAAATTTCATCTGCTGCGGGAACCGGGCATTCTACCTCTTCTAATTTCATTACTTCCGGTCCGCCGAATTCATGAATTCTTACTGCTTTCATAAACACTATTTTTTTGTTGATAATACAAAGGTCATCACTCACTGAAAAACAGATTTAGTCAAAATACCTTTTGTTTTAGTCAGAATGGCGAAGTGTGTTTGTCGGTAGTTGCCTGTAAGTGAGATTAATTGTCCGCCCTTGATATTTTTATAAAATCCAGCGAATAACTATTTCGCAAAAGTTGATAGAGTATTGATGCGCTGTAATCGTAACGATGTCGAGAGGCTGATTTATAGATATTTTGCACCTGTTAACCGCTCCCAATTTGCAAAAGCAAATTTTTCTTTATCTTCTTTGCTTAATGATGCTGCTTCCAAAAATTTGCGAGCATCCCTGCCGGGGCGGTATTGGTAAGGATAATCCGAAGAAAAAAGGATTCTGTCAGC
>CAXSIE010000309.1:2911-4891 GCA_964237295.1 uncultured Flavihumibacter sp.
GCGCCAATTATTTCAATGGTACGTTGCAGATAGGATTGACTGTACATTCCGCTTGAAGTCACATACAGGTTCTGGCGGACGTACTCAATAAACGGTTTTCGGAGGCCGGCGGCTCTTCTTAATGAAGCTAATCGTTCGGTATAGAATAAAATAACTTCGCCCCAGTGCCCGAGCATAACTTGAAGTTTAGGAAAACGGTCAAATACTTTGGCCAATACCAGCCGCACGAACTGTATTCCGGCTTCGTAGTGCCAGCCAAGCCCGTAAGTGGCAAAAGCAAGATTGGTATCATCATCAAACCCAGAATAATAAACGTCGCTAACGGCTTTTTGCGGAATCTGCGGATGAATAAACAACGGAACGCCCAGCGCTTCCGCACATTCAAACAGCGGCCAGAAGTCTTTATGATCAAGATTCTTTTCGCGGGTGCGGCCGCACAGCATGGCTCCTTTTAAACCGAGACGTTTTACTGCGCGTTCCAACTCGCCTGCTGCTTCCCTTGGTACGGGCATCGGCAGCGCAGCAAAGCCCTGAAACCGGTCGGGTGTTTGGCGTACAATTTCCGCAATTAGATTATTGGTTTGCTGAGCCAGGCCAACACTTTCGCTGCCTAAATTATGCAGGCTCGGGCTGGTAAGGGAGAGCACCTGTACGTCTATGCCGGTTTCATCCATCAGCTGCAGTCGGGTGGTGCCGAAGTTTTCCAAGCGGTTTTCTACTTCGCCTAAGTTAAGGTCGTGGGAAGGATCAGCATTTGGGTCTTTTTTCCATTCTTCGCTGACAGCCGTTGTCAAAAAATGCTCTTCTACTGCGATTAATTTCATTTTATTGTTGACTTTTAGCGGTTTGTATTGCCATGCCAGTTATAGCTAACGAACAGAGCTTGGCATTGTTGGGATTATTGAACAACCTCCACCGACAAACGAAGCCGTCTGTTAGAAGACAAAATGTATTTCCCATAATAATAAGCCACTTCCATTGAACCGGTTCCGTTCATCAGTAACTTCATGGCTGGTGCTGCGCACCGCAAGAAGTCGCATTTATCATGAGCTGTTTTCTGTTCGATTTAATAGGTGCATCCAATAATCTTTCAGCATTTTTGGTTAGTTCAGTCATTCGTTTTCCATCTTAATCCCGAATACTAACCAAAAAATCAAGGTTAACGTAGTAACTATAGCAACTGTCAATGGAAACCATACTGCACAAATTGCCAGCAGCGAATATGATATAAATGCTAAATAGGCGTGTTTACGATTAATGCCCATTTTTATGGTTGCTTTTTCATCTTTAGTTAATCGCTTATTAAGCGCTGCTCCGGTGAATAAGATCCATGCCATACCCTGCATGGCTAGTACTGCATTATACAAAACTACCGCCGGAGCTGCATGATCAGTTAAAATATACTCTCCCACCAAAGATGTCGGAAACGGTATAAAAACTACCGTCAACAATACAACCCCGTTTGCATAAAGAAATGAGGTTGACGATTTATCAACCAGTTTAAAATTATTATGATGATTCACCCACATGATGAGAATGATAATGAAGCTTAAAAAAAAGGCTGATACAGAAGGAACAATGCCTTTAAGTGCAAACCAGAGATCAGCGGTGTTGTGGATTGATGCAGTGGACGGGATTTTTATATCAATAATCAACAGTGTTAAGGCTATTGCGAATACCCCATCGCAAAATGCTTCTAATCGGGAGTTAGGGTTTGTTTCTGCCATAATAAAGCAACCGGTTATTTTATAAAAATAAAAAAGTTAGCTACCAAGAGTTTCTTCTGTCTTTTACAGTACCCGTGCCTCGGTGGTTATTGAAATCGGTTTTGATAAAGCCGGGATCCACCATGTTTACTTTCACCGGCGTATCACGCAGTTCGTAAGCCAATATAATGCTGTACATGTTCAGTGCCGATTTTGTGGGTTGACAAACGGCTCCTTTGTGCTGGTAATATGGACTGGCCGGATCATTGGCTAA
>CAXSIE010000309.1:4901-6174 GCA_964237295.1 uncultured Flavihumibacter sp.
GCTAAGGTAAGCGAGCCCTGGCTGGAGCTAACATTTACAATACGCGGCTCGGGCGACTTTTTCAATAAATCTATAAACGCCTGCGTTATCCTTACCACTCCAAACAAATTGGTATCAAAGGCATTTTTGAATTGATCAATAGTCGCTTCAAGTGCGCTTTGGGGCATACCACCCGTAATGCCGGCGTTGTTGATCAGCACATCCAGCTGATTTGGCGCAGCGAACAGGAGCCCGCCTTCATCGAAATCATAATATCCCTGTCCGTATTTCAACTTTCCGCTAAGTTCAGGCTTAAATGAGATCTTATAAAAGTTAAGTACATGGGATTTAGGCATCTTACCGGCTATCATTTGATGTGCGGCACTGTTCAGCAGACTTATCAGCGGATACAAAGGTTTTGGTAAACCAAGGGACCGGTGTAAGTCAGATAATGAATCAAACTTCAGATGACTGTTTTCGCCCGTTTTCATGTTGATGAGTGTAAAATAATAACCGGCAAACAAAAAGTTTACCGATTATATATTGATTTGAAAGGAATTATTCGGCTGTTCCCTGGGCTGAGCTGGAAACAGCATCCCATTCTTCCCATGTTGCAACGCGATCCGCATAAACTCTTTTCACAGCTGGCAGGTTATGGTTGCCAAGGTTGAACCTTAGCGGCGGGTTTTCAGAATCCACCATCTGGAAAAGCGCCTGCGGCGTAGAATTAGGATTGCCTCTTTTTTCATTTTTAAGGCTGTCAAATAACTGGGTTTTAAAATCAGCATAAATATCCATTCCTGCTGCAAATTTCAATGATTCCGGACTGCCGAATTCTGTTGCATAGGCCCCCGGTTCAATAATCGTGACTTTGATACCGAACGGTTTGATTTCCGCGGCAAGGCTTTCATGAATTGCTTCGAACGCCCACTTTGAGGAACAATAATAACCGATCACCGGCATGGCGACATGGCCAAGGTTGCTTGATGTTCCCATAATGTGGCCGTATCCTTGTTTGCGAAACAATGGTAAAGCCGCCTGAATAACAGCGAGCGGGCCGAATACATTTGTTTCATACATTGCCCTAACATCATCCGCCGTGGACTCTTCAATAGTACCAACCAGTGAATAACCTGCATTATTTAACACAATGTCAAGTTTGCCGAAGTGTTCAAAAGCCTGCTCAACAGCCGCCTTAGCCTGGCCCGGATTGGTTACGTCGAGTTCAAGGGTCAGCACGTTATCTCCGTATTTTTCTTTCAATTCCAGACAGATTGCTCTGGTATTATCGATA
>CAXSIE010000309.1:6184-6525 GCA_964237295.1 uncultured Flavihumibacter sp.
TTCAGCAATGCTTGATAAGTTTCTTGCTGTAGCAGCAACCTTATCACCGCGCTGCAGCGCAGCCTCTGTCCAGATACGGCCAAAACCCCTCGATGCCCCGGTTATAAACCAAACTTTATTAACTTTTTCGGTAGTTTGCGGAGCAGCAACACCTGCTTTTTCATTTTCATTTTCCATGGTATTTCTTTTTTTATTTGGTAATCAAAGCTATGCAGAACCCCGGATCAACTTGTATTCTAAATCAGGATAATTGTATTCAAAATGAAGAAGCGTGAGTTAAATAATTTATTAAAGGAATAATATATTTAAACTCATTTATAAGCATTCGCACTTGTCAGCCG
>CAXSIE010000309.1:6535-6818 GCA_964237295.1 uncultured Flavihumibacter sp.
CCCAATTTGCAAAAGCTGATTTTTCATTGTCTTCATTGCTTAATGATGTTGCTTCCAAAAAATTGCGTGCATCCCTGCCAGGACGGTATTGATAAGGATAGTCTAAAGAAAAAGTATTCGATCAGCCCTTATTATCATAATTCAGAAAATTAAAAGCATATTTGAAATTCATTACTATGTGATTTTCGTCGAAGAATATCCGTCGGCAAACCTTGTCTTCCGGCTACAGAAAAATTAAAAATTATTCAATTTTTAATAAATTGACAAACTAATGTCCACATTT
>CAXSIE010000310.1:0-4516 GCA_964237295.1 uncultured Flavihumibacter sp.
AAGGAGAAGAAATCTTCGGCAATGTTGATGAACTTAATTACTGGCTCCAAAAATCGCAGTGGAATGCCAGGGAAAAGCCAATAGACTGGCTGGTCACACCTGGAGGGGTTGACCTGGTATCGGATGAACTCGACCGCCTTGCTCATGCGTATGCTGTATAACTGTTGGACATGCTTGCTTACCGGATCACGTTAAAAAAATATAGTACCAATCTTTTTGCACCCGGACTTGCCGGACGATGGAATGGCAATGGCAGGGAAGTCATTTATTGTGCAGAATCCATTGCACTTGCTTTTTTAGAAAACATGGTCCGCAGGCAGGGCGTTGGTTTTAATGATGATTTTAAAACCATGATCTTGGAAATTCCTGATGATCTAATAATCAAAATGATTACTGCCGATGACCTTCCACCAGGCTGGCGTACCTTCAACGATTACTCCTTATGCCAACCTTTCGGGAACATCTGGTACGATGATGGCATTGTTCCGATTTTGAAAACACCTTCAGCTGTTTTACCAGATTCGTACAATTATGTAATCAATTCCCTTCATCCTGATTTTAAAAAGATAAGGTTGTTAAAGGTAACTGATCTCATACCCGATCAGCGAATCGAAGAATTATTAAAAAAACATACGGCTCCTTAACAGTTGCCATTCTATTTTACCGCATTCAGCGTCTGGTACCTGCACAGTCAGGAGGCTTGAAGCTCTGTCCCTAGCCATACTTACCCACACCGGGACAAAGCGTTGTAAAACGACCCGATAACGCAAACTTATTTTCTCTCGGTAGCGTCTTTCTGGCTAAAGCATATTTTACTACTTCTGTGCTTCGCTCCATTTACGCTTGACTGTACTTATGACTTCCTAAATTTACATATATTAGAATGGTCCAAATTCAATCTTGTTGTAGTGTTGAATGTTTTTTATATCTTAAAAATTATGTGTAAATTCAATTTGCTATTAAGTAGCTTTTCTGTCATTGGGGTGGCAATTATTCCTCAGTTTATCTTACGAGATGAAAAATGTATTAAAGTGGTTCATTCAGCCTTATGAAATGAATAGAAGAACTAATATGATCTTTTGTATGGTGTCAATATTTTCGGCAGGCACATCATACTTCTGGCTATGCATGGCTATCCTTATCTTCAAAATTGTTGTAAGGATGGTGCAATATGGATTTTATTCTATCATTACTCCATTAGAGTTTAACGAAGATCAACATCAACTATGAATGTAAAATTAAAAAAGTTCATTCATTGGTGGTTTGGTGCCAATGAAGACTGGCCAAAAAAAGAGCGATTGTTATTTATCCTTTCCTGGTCTATGTTTTATCTCAATATACTTTTAATTTGCTTCCCTAAAAGAAACAATTATAACGTTATTAAGGATTATAATTGGGTTCTATTCGTTATTGTTTTACTACTACAACTTGCTTTCGGCGGTGCTGGTGCAACTATCAGGCACAGAAGGTTGAAGCGCTCGCAAGTATAAACAGCCCCATATTTTATGCAACAATCTATTTCGCAGGCATTAAATTTTCGTAGTATATCGTCTTCTCATACTCTGCAAGGTCTATAGCCGGTTTATCCTTCGCTTCAGGAATTCTACCCACGATTGGATGCGATAGTCTTATTGAGGGTCGTAATATGCTCCCTAGATAAATATCAGCTGTTACTTCTGCCGTCATCTGAATAAAATCAGGATGAGAAATTACAGGCTTTTAATGAGGCTAGAGGTTGCTAACCAAATTGCTGACCTTGGGTTCACTTTTCATTGATCGGTATTGTAAGATCTTATTCTGATCGGATTTACAGTATTTTACGTTGAAAAAAAGTATGTGCCATGGCTCTTTTTCTTTTAACCCGCGTATTTCAAAAGGAGCTAATTTATAATAGACAAAAGTTTACCTATAGAAAACTTTTATTATCTTCGCTACGTGTTCAATGTCATCACCCGCAAAACACTGCTCGAATATTGTAAACGCTACCATGAGGCAGCTGTTGCTTTGCAGGTATGGTATCACGAACTTATAAAAATTGGATTCAAAAATTTTAATGAGTTAAAGAAAGTATACGGCAATGCAAGCCTGGTTGGTGATGATCGGGTAATCTTTAACATTATGGGCAACAAGTACCGCTTAGTAGTGAGGATTGTATTTGAATACAAAACAATACAAATAAAATGGTTTGGGACACATGCAGAGTATGATAAAACAAACGTTTTAACTATCCAGTACAAAAAGAAGTGAAATGGAATTAAAAAAGATTAAAACTAAAAAGGATTACCAGGCCTACCTGGATTGGGTTGATGAACTTTTTGACAAGAAAGTAAAACCGGCCTCTCCTGAAGGCGAAAAATTGCAGGTCGTTTTAATATTGATTAAACAGTACGAAGATGAACATTACCCTGTTCCCCTACCTGATCCTATAGAGGCAGTTAAATTGAAGATGCAGGAAAAAGGATTGAAAAGCAAGGATTTGGTAGGTATTATAGGTAGTAAAAGTTATGTTTCTTCCCTCTTAAATAAAAAGAAACCGCTTACACTGGAGATAGCGAAATTGTTTTATAAAGAATTAGGAGTATCTGCAGATGTTTTACTATCATAATGACTACAACAAAACTTTATGATTTAAGATTAAGTAGCTTGATCAAAGTTGTAAACGCCCTGGGTATTACTTTACAAGAGTTCTTTCACGAAGGCTTTTAAGTAAAATTATGCAGAAAATTTACTCATTTATTACAAATTGAATACCTAAATAAAATAATTGTCTGAAATAAATATGAGGCTAGATCTTATTTCTAAAACGTCCCCTGAGCCATCCCTAAAAACAAAAACGCCTTGTAATCTTTTGATTATCAAAGCGCTATGATATTCAATGTGATCCCGCTGGGATTCGGACCCAGGACCCATACATTAAAAGTGTATTGCTCTAACCAACTGAGCTACGGAATCAGAATGTTCCATCTCAAAAACATCTACCGTTTTTGAATTGGGAGTGCAAAAATAAGGATTATAAGTTCTGAACCAAATTTTTATAATCACTCAATAATTTAAATACTACCGCCTTCATTGTTATGTCAGCGGGCAAAAACATTGAGTATAGATGTTATACATGCAATGTCAGCATCAAAACATTTATGAACGCTGACCGACATACGGACATACCTGTATATATCGCTTCAGCGTTTTAAACATTTCACCCTTTTATCCTATAATGAAAATTATTAGTTTATAATCGTTCTTCTACTAGCTATTGCAAGACTGAATATTTTATTACATGCTGTAATAATAAAAATATTATTCCGATTCATACCATCCACAATTACAACAACATTGATTCTTTACTTCCACTTATGTCCTTATAAAGTCTTTTTTTTAACAGTTGTTTCGTGTAGGTTTGCGTATTAATATAAATTGTAATTGTAGATATGTATTCCTTTTTTTCAAATAAAGTGGTGGCTATTACCGGAGGAACCGATGGCATCGGCCGGGCGTTGATTGATGCCCTGGTACCACTGGGCGCAAGGATAGCTACCTGTGGAAGAAACCATGATAAACTATACAATCTACAACTTCAGTACTCCAATGTACTGTTACATGCAGTGGTTTGTGATGTTAGTAAGGAACAGGATTGCAAAGACTTTATTGATTCTACGATCGAAACTTTCGGTGGAATAGACATCATTATCAACAATGCCGGTATTTCCATGCGTGCGTTGGTAAGAGATGCTGATATAGAAGTGATTCGGAAAGTGATGGATATCAATTTTTTCGGGGCGGTTTATTGTACCAAATTTGCGCTCGCCTCAATATTGGAAAGAAAAGGAACCATTGTCGGCGTCTCGTCCATTGCAGGTTATCGCGGATTGCCGGGAAGAAGCGGGTATTCTGCATCCAAGTTTGCATTACAGGGATGGCTGGAAGCTTTACGTACCGAATTGATGGAAGAAGTAAATGTAATGTGGGTGTGCCCCGGATTTACTACCTCCAATATTCGCAATGCCGCACTTAATGAAAAAGGCAGCGTTCAGGGTGAAAGCCAAATGGATGAGTCCAAAATGATGACTGCTGCCGAATGTGCCCATCATATACTAGTGGCCATTGAAAAACATAAGCGTACCCTTGTGCTTACCTTTACAGGTTTGCGCACGGTATTTTTGAACAGGTTTTTTCCTTCACTGGCAGATAAGATGGTACGCAGATTTTTTTTCCGGAATGGCAAGCTGGTGAAGTAAACGGTTGAGCTATCAGTAATAAAAGCCTGATAATGCAATTAAAAAAGATCATTTACGTTAACAATCTTAGGCTGAAGGCTGAAACCTGACAGCTGATAGCAATAAAGTATTGATGGCATTAGTAACCCTTATTTCCGATATAGGTCAGCAAGATTATCTGGTAGGTGCAGTAAAGGGACAGCTTTTGCAAGTCAATCCTGAATTTAATATTATCGACATCACTCATCAGCTCACACCGTTTAACTATCCTCAGTCAGCTTATATTTGCCGTAATGCCATCC
>CAXSIE010000310.1:4526-6748 GCA_964237295.1 uncultured Flavihumibacter sp.
AATTTCCCCGACTTTACCTATCATATCATACTTGTAAATCTTTTTGAAAAGAAGCCGGACCAATTGCTGCTGGCTTATCATAAAAATCAATACATACTTTGCGGCGACAACGGATTGCTGACAATGATACTGGAAGAAAGACCGGAGGTAGTGATCGGCCTTCCTTTAAGTAAAAAACATATTAAAAATACTGTTTATTGCGCCCAGGTGTTTGGCCAGGCAATCAACGCTATCACAAACGGTAACTCAATGCTACATATCGGCGTACCCGATGTTGCTATCATCGAAAAAAATCACCTTCGTCCATTATTGGGAGAGAACTGGATAGAAGGACAGATTATCTTTATTGATAATTTTGAAAACGTAATTGTTAATATCCATCGCGATGAATTTGAGGCGCAACGCAAAGGCCGCACCTTCAGCATCGTTTTTAAAAGAGACGAAATTATTGACCAGATAAGTGAAACATATGCCGATGTTTCAGAAGGCGAAAAACTGGCACTGTTTAACTCCGGCGGATATCTTGAAATTGCCATCAATAAAGGCAATGCCGCCGGCCTTTTCGGATTGCATGGTTTTATGGAACAGTCGCAGAACAATTATCTTCAGAACAGGCTGTACTACCAGACGGTGAGGATATACTTTGAATAATGGTTAATAATTAATGTTTAATGATTAGCAGCAAGTTTGCTTACTTTATATCCTTTTTTCCTAACAATTTCACCTCACCCGTTAAACATTTATCATTAGCCATTAACAATTAACATTGCCTAACCTAATGTTAAATCTTCTCCAATTATCAATCGATCACAGCGTTTATCGTTTAAAACCCAACTTAGCATTTAATAGTATGGATCATACCTTTATATTTGCCAAGTTTTAAAAGCAAATAAATATGAACTTTAAAAAAGTGAACAATATTACCGGATGGGTGGTTTGCGCCATCGCCTGTACGGTATATATCCTTACTATGGAAGCCAATGCCAGCTTGTGGGATTGTGGCGAATTTATTTCAAGCACTTTTAAAATGCAGGTGCCTCATCCTCCCGGAGCGCCGCTTTTTGTGATCCTTGGCAGAATTTTTATCGTGTTGTTTGGCGGAAGTAATCCTGCAAGAGCCGTAAACCTTTTAAGCGCTCTGTGCAGCGGCTTTACCATATTATTTCTTTTCTGGACCATTACGCATTTTGCACGCAAGATATTTGTTAGAAGCGAAGAAACGCTGACCTCAAGCCAGATCTTCAGTGTTATGAGCGCAGGCGCAGTTGGCGCACTTGCCTATACTTTCAGTGATTCTTTCTGGTTCAGCGCTGTAGAAGGGGAAGTATACGCTATGTCATCACTTTTTACCGCCCTGGTATTTTGGGCCATGTTAAAATGGGAACACACTGCAGACAAACCGGGAGCAGACAAATGGATCGTCCTTATATTTTTTATGATGGGATTGTCTATCGGTGTTCACTTGCTGAACCTGCTTACCATACCAGCCATTGTAATGATCTATTATTTTAAAAGATTTAAAACCACTCCATGGGGTATTTTCTGGGCATTCCTTGTCGGATGCATCATTACAGGGTTTGTTCAAAAAGTAGTGATTCAGTATACTGTAGAAGGTGCCGGTAAATTCGATATCTGGTTCGTAAACGAGCTCAGCCTGCCTTTTTTCTCAGGCTTTACCTTTTATTTTATTTTACTGGGTTTCCTGATTTATGTCGGGTTAAAATTATTTAGTGATGCTGTTTTAAAAATAACTCCCATTACCATATGGATAGCAGCTTTTCTGCTGCTGCTTACCTTTCCTTTCATCAGTTCAGGAACAGGTTTCGCAGGATTGATTGTAGCACTTGCCATACTGGTGTACTTGTTAAGAACAGTATATAAAAAAATGGGTCCTATTGTTAAGCTCGGATTGTGGAGCATTGCTTTTATGTTGCTGGGGTATTCAACTTATCTCACCACCATGATCCGGTCAAATGCCAATCCTACCATTGACATGTATAACGTTGACAATCCTAATTCCCTGGTGGGCTATCTTGGCCGTGACCAGTATGGTGATTTCCCCTTAATATACGGACAGGTATTCTCTGCACCTGTTACTGAATACAAAGAAACCGTTATCAAATATACAAAAGGTAAAAAAAGGTACGAGGAAGTAGGTAAAGATGTATCGCCTCAATTTGCTGCGGAAGATATGATGTTATTTCCCCGCGTATGGGATGCAA
>CAXSIE010000311.1:0-1378 GCA_964237295.1 uncultured Flavihumibacter sp.
TGGGAAGTTATTGAAGAAAAACAAAGTAAAAATAAAGTCAGCAAGCCTTTGGTTAAACCTTCTGATGTTGGTGTTAATAAACATATGGAAAATTTTGTAAGCGTTATCAAGTCACGTAAGATGGAAGACCTTCACTGTTCCATTCAGGCAGGCGCTCATGTAGCAACAGTAGCGCAGATGGGTAATATTGCTTTTCGCAGCGGCAAGAAATTAGAGTGGAACGATGCGACGCATTCCTTTAAAGATGATGAAATAAATAAAAAATACCTGATGAAGGAATACCATAATGGCTATAGCCTGCCAAAAATATAACTACTGTCAAGTTAAGTAAAAGGGAATCGCAAATAAATTCTCATATGTAGAATATAATACCTAAAGTGTCTTCAGGCAGCACAAAGAATTAACTGTTCTATGGAGAATTACAATATATATTTATTTAAAATCTTCTAAACTTTTTAAAGATCGTAAAAGCATTAGCTTAAGTTTCTAATAGAACATTAAACAAAGCGATTATAAGTGATCGAATTTGCTAATATACTGCCGCTGCTTCTTTAATAAAATAAACTTCCATTATTGTAACACAGGGTTTTTAATAACAATAAATCCCGTGGCAAAAGAATTGTACCTTGTAATTAATTAATTACTTAAAAATTTACTTATGGCAAACAATGAAAATCCAGAACACAAGGAAGGGAAAGTAACTTCCGCTATTGAAGAGCAAACTGCGAAGATTCCATCAGACTTCTTTCTTTGGGCCGCTCTTGGCTCAATGGCAGTATCAGCTGGACTTCAAATTGCAGGTGTTAAGACTAGGAGTTTATTCATCGGACAGTGGGCAGCCCCATTTTTACTTTTAGGTATATACAATAAAATGGTGAAACAGCAGGGACATTGATTAATTATACTTAGTTAAAGCCGCTATACTTTATAGCGGCTTTTTTAATTATTACCCTATTAAGTTTAAAAGGCTACTCATTTACATATCCTTTCAGAATTTTTGCCCATAACAGATATCCCTCACCTGAGATATGCAGCCCGTCAGCAATACAATATTTTGGATTCATTTCACTGTTTAATTCAAAATGGCTGTATAGATTTATAAAAGTAATATTTTTAGTTTTGCAGTACTCCTCAATATCTTTATTAACATCCCTGATCATTTTATTTTTTATAGAAGAATTAACTATCGCAGCACCATTTCCATTGACAGGAAGCAAGCTTTGAACATAAAGTTTAGAAGTACTGCTTTCCTGCTGAAGCCTGTTAAGAATTTTTTTAAAGTTTTCAAGAAGTATTGTAGATCCCATCCCGTCCTTTATATCATTTATTCCACCTTCTATAAATATTTTTTTTGGGTGCGATTGAATGATATCCGTAA
>CAXSIE010000311.1:1388-6734 GCA_964237295.1 uncultured Flavihumibacter sp.
TGCCCAATATGCCAAATGAATTATCTCCATTTATTCCCCTGTTCCTGACATTATTATTTTTGAGCAATTCTGCCAGTTCAAACTGCTGGGTTAAACTATTACCAACAAATACAATGGAGTTACTGTCTATGTCTACATGTAACTGTTTAAATAAACCTTTTCTATCATAAGTGTAATCCGGGTCGTACCTGAAATATTTTGCCTTTATAACCTTGTAACCCAAAAAAACATTCATCAGAACAAGTAATATTAATAGGGCTCGTAAATATTTTATGTTCTGTTTCATTGCATTGTACATAATACAAGTATCGCCTTCAGATAGTTAAAGATGCCGGTTCATCAGGCAACTGCTTGCTTTATATTAACGCTTAGTAATCCTTTATTATTTTAATATATAATTAAATTTAAGAAGGCAGATGCAAACATGTACAAGTACCAGCGATGCTGTGTTAAGCAGTTTAATCAGCAAGAGCCTTACATCACCTGAATGTAATATTCCTTTCAGGAATGATCTACCAGGCTTTACCAATAAATGTTATTCCTAATGAAAAACCGCTTATACTATTATTTTTACAACATACATAAAAAAGCCCTGCAATCAGCAGGGCCTTGTTACTTAACTTAACCTTTACGAACTATGATTTATAATCCGTTTTGTAGTAATTCCTTTTAGCATCAATTATTGCACTGTCTCTTTCATGTTTTAATTCATGCACTTTCGCTCTTCTTTCACTGCGTGGCAAGTTCTTATCATGTTTAGCAGACCAGATCCTGTCTTTATAGTCGTTCTTAATATCTTCAATCTGCAAATCTAATTTAGTAGATCTGGCAGAATGGTACATTCGGGGACCATAGAACGGGTTATAACCAAAATAAGGATTGTAACCATATCCATATCCAAGACCTAAATATGGAGCATAACCTCCGATAACAGTAACCCGGGGAACAACAACACGAACAGGCCCTCTTACACCACCATGAATCTGAGCCGATGCACTAAAGACTATTCCCACAGTGAACAACATTAATAATAGCTTTTTCATAATCTTTATATTTATACTATAGAAACGCAATTCTTGTGCATTTCTTTTGCAGATAATTGAACTTAACTATGTGATAACACTTACCTTTTCTAAGTAACAATAAGAAACAATACTACACAGCGAAATACCTAGTAAAATCAAAGGTTTAAAGCTATTTTGTTAAACTACAAACAATACTGATTATGTTACTTTTGACATTAAACTGTCCCTTTGGCGTTCACATCCAACACATATGATTAAATGGCAGTAATTTTAGAAAAGCTTCGAATGGCAAATCAAGTTTGTTTTTAGGCATACATGTAAACGGTGCCAGAACAAAATAATACTTGCGGATTTATATCAACCCTAACTCAAAGATGTTACTGAAAAAGAGCGGGTAAACGTGCTGGCATTACCAAGCACATGAAGCAGGCGCGGTTAATAGTTTGCCGTCGTTGAAAAGCAAATAGGAATAAAGAACCTTTAAATAAGAATTACTCATTATCTTTTACACTTCTCATCTGCTGTTTCATAATAACAATGAATTTTTGAATGTAGTCCCTTCCTGATTCAAATATTGCTTTTTGAAGTATTGGCAGTTCTACAACTTTATTTAAAGTAGCACGATATAATAATTGATTTGCTTTTAAATTTATGAGTAAAGCATAACGCACGACACTTCTTACAAGTTTATTTTCGAGAGTAGCTTGAGCATATTTATTAAATGCCTGAATATATGATCTATAAAATAATATCACTTTAAGTAAGATAGGAAAATTTGAAACGCTCAGTATTACATTTTTTTATAATTAAGAGTTTCTATATAGAATTCATTAAAATTAACATCCTCTCCTTTAATACTTATATCTTCCTTACTTTTATCTAAGATAAGTATAACATACACTATAACATCTTGATTCAAAACTTTTATATCCATCATTAGTGAAATTCAAACACACCAGGGTAATATTACTGCATGATGGATTCGATTTACAATCCCCAAACATATCTTAAGCCTGCCAAGATCATACTCCGCACCGGTAAATCCAACGCAGTAAGCCTGCCGGTAATTTAGTCATCTCGATCACGTTACATTCTGTCATGGATCATTTCAGGGCAAGAAACAATACCATTCAGTATAGGAATCAGTATGGTTAAGCTGATTTAAATATATATATACCAGGCTTACCGATAACTTTACAATTAATAAAAACAGCAAATTGAAAAAGATAAGTATTATAATAATTTCAAGTATTTTATTGTCTTCCTGTCATCCGTCAGCAGAAAAATATTTTGGTGTTGCTGCCCTTAATTGCAATATATTTTCAAATTTTGGCAGTACCGAAATAAAGAATTATTTAATGGGGGAGCCTCAGACTTATGATTCCGATAAAAAAATCATGAAAGCGTCTACTTACCAGGAGTACTTTAAATTTATGTGTGTTGATCATGCGATTGAAAACTATAATAATTTAAAAGACCTTCCCGTTACTGATGACACAAAACCAATGATTACAGCTTCGCTTGCTCTTTATGAGTTTTGTATTCAGAAGTACCAGCAAGAGTATCTGGAGATAGCAAAATTGAAAGATGGTAATCAGCCCCTATCTAAAATTGAAGGCGCTCTTAAAAATTTCGACAGCGCATACCTTCAGCAGTTTGCAATGAAATATGACGCAGCATGGTCCGAGGGAATAATTTATGCGAATAAACATGGCATTAAAGTAACCACTGTTAATACCCACTTTACTCCCTGAACGCAACGTCTGATAGCTTACAAATTACCTCTCTTTGAATGCCTTGGGCGTAATGCCAAACTTCGATTTAAAAACCGTAGAAAAATAAGCAGGTGAAGAAAACCCGACCTTATAGGCGATCTCACTGATGGAAAATTCCTCATGCTGCAGAAAATATTTTGCTTTTTGAAGCCTGGTATCAACAATATAATCGTTCACATTGATATTAAGTAAGGCTTTTACTTTCCTGTATAACTGAACCTTTGAAATACCCATATGTTTGCAGATGTTATCAACGTTGAATGCATCGTTTGAAATATTGCTTTCTATCAAAGCGGTAAATTCGGTAATGAACTTTTTATCCAGCTTACCCAATGTTTGCGTTTTTAAGGTAGCAGAAATATCTCCCGTAAAATGTTCCTTTAACCTGGCCCGGTTTGCAAGCAGGCTCTTTAGGTTTTGCTCCAGGAACTGTATATTGAAAGGCTTGGTGATGTAAGCATCGGCCATATTTCTCATTCCCTCTATTTGTTGCTCCATACTTGTTTTTGCGGTAAGCAAAACAATGGGGATGTGAGAAGTGCGGATATCGTTTTTAAGAATATTCGTTAAGGCCATACCATCTTTACCAGGCATTACCACATCACTGATAATCAGGTCGGGAATGGTATCGAAAGCTTGTTGCAAAGCCGATTGCCCGCTGTTAGCTTCCAGGATGTCATAAATTGCGCTTAATTTACCGGCGAGGAAATTTCTTAATTCAGGATTGTCTTCCACGATTAAAACCGAGTGCTCCTTTGATGCTGTAGCACCAGGCCTTTCTCTCTTAATCGCCTGCTCACCTTCCAGATCTGAAGTGTAAATTTTTTCATGTTCATATAGAACAGAAGGAGTGGTGCCGCTTTCAATCAATTCTTCCTTTGTAAAATGAGCATTACCTGTTAATAAGCGAATTTCAAAAGTTGTTCCTTTCCATTTTTCACTGCTTACAGTGATAGTGCCTTTATGCAGCTGAACCAGTTCTTTTGATAATGCAAGACCTAACCCTGATCCTTTGTAGTTTTCGTATTCTCCCTGGTAAAAAACATTAAAAGCATTTTCAACACCATCTTTTGCCATACCTACTCCATTATCTTCCACTTTCAAAGACACTTGCTTTCCATCTTCGGTTCCGTTTACATAAACATAAATATAACCACCGTCTTTTGTAAATTTAAAAGCATTTGACAAAAGATTGAAGATCACTTTGTCTATCATACTGGAATCAAACCAAACATTTATCTGTGGCTCTTTTGTAATGAAGCGCAGGTCAATGTTTCTTTTTTGTGAAATAATTTTGTAGGAGGAAACTATTTCGGCAATAAATGAGACTAGGTCGTTTTCCGCCGGCCTTACCTTCATTTTTTCCACATCAATTTTTCTAAAATCCATCAGTTGATTCACCAGCCTTAATAACCGGATCGCATTTTTCTGAATTAAGACCAGGCTTTGATTAAACAACGAATGTTTTGGATTAGCCAGCAATTCTTCCAGCGGTCCGAGAATTAAAGTAAGCGGGGTTCTGAATTCGTGTGAGATGTTGGTAAAGAAAGTAACCTTGGCTTCGTTTGCCGCGTTAGCTCTGTCGGAAATTTCTTCTATCCTTTTTTTCTGTTCAGAAATTTCCTGGTTTTGCGATTGCAATCGCCTGTTAATTTTCCGGTTTTCGCGCAAAGAATAAAATGCCAGTCCTCCTAAAATAATAACAAGCACTAATGCCGATACCAGGAAATACAATAAAGTACGCTGATTATTGTACATTCTCTTTTGTTCCCGCAGTTTACCATCCTGTTGTTCAATATCCTGCTGCTGCGTGCCGATTTTTGCCGCCTGTAACTGCATAACCCTCACATTTGTTGAATCAATGACAGTGGTTTGAAGGATATTTTCCTTTTGAAATTTTTCTCCGTTTAAGATTTTAAATGCTATCCTGACAGCTTCCTCACCACCGGTAGGATATAACATGGTAGCGGTTATCAGCCGGTTAGCGACAAACTCTATCCCCCTGCCCGGCAACCCGTCAACTCCAATTATTTTAGGTTTATTGCCGAGGTGTTTCTCATTATAAACTTCGCTTGTGCCCAAAGCCATCATTTCATTATGGGCGAACACAAGACCGATACCAGGATACTGATTCACAACCTTTGCCAGCTCCGTTTTTGCTTTTTCTTTCAACCACTCGCCGTTCAGCCGGCCAGCGATAGTAATACCGGCACTATTTTTCAAGGCATCATCAAAACCTTTACTCCGTTCCATCGCGGGCGATGATTTTGGCAACCCTGTAATTTCCAAAATCTTACTTCCGGGCTTTAGAAGCTGCCTTGCATATCCCCCGGCAAGCTTGCCGATCTCATAATTATTACCGCCAACATAAGCGGTATAAAAAGAGGTAGCTATTTTCCGGTCAACTATTATTACAGGAATGTTTTTTTTATAAGTTTCTTCAACAACAGGCGTCAGTGGCGCTGCTTCATTGGGCGAGATGATCAATATATCTATGTTTTTTTGCAGCAATTCTTTTACCTGGCCTATTTGTTTTTGACTGTTAC
>CAXSIE010000312.1:0-6713 GCA_964237295.1 uncultured Flavihumibacter sp.
TTTTCACTTCACTGGAGGATAAATAAATTTCATACTTTTTCTTTCCTGAAGTCATCACCATAAGCGCGGTATTTGGAGGAATGGAGCCCAGGTTCTCCGCAAACATAATCATCTCATAATCTTTAAAAGGCTGTATTGGGATAGTCAGCGTAATGGGTTTTTCACTTAATCCTTTCTTATATAAGATCAATTGCTGATTTAAAAAAACGGAAATAGTGTCTCCATCCACCTGGCCGTTGTCATACAATTCAACTTTAACAACAGGTGTTTCAATAAGCAGTGTTTGTATCACCTCGACCTTCCTGGTTACCGGCTTAAGTGTTTTTTGAATACTCGCCAGTTGCACATCCTGAAAGTTATCTTCAGTTTTGAAAGATGATGCTGCCACCCTTTTTAAGAATATTTTACCGGGCGGACAGCCAGCCATTGATCCCATCTGCGAGCCCTTCCATGTTCCAACAAGTTCTTCTTCGTTATTTCCCTTGCTCCAGGTAAGGTCATAAGTCTTGATACAGGGAATGCAATCCCGGGGAATTTTAAATTCAGTTACGTTACTTTCAATAAGTACCATTCTTTTATTGATAGAATTTATCCTGCCATTAAATTTTAATTTTACATATTTGCTGGTATCATAATAATCATAACTAACTCCTTCAATGATGTTATCATTAACCTGAAGCTGTAACTCAATAAAATACTTTGGATAGCAGCCGCCTGGCTCCTGCGTTAATTCACCCCTCCAGATGCCATTTACGTTCTGGCTCATGGCACCCGGCATGGATATAATACATATCAGGCAATACAAAAAACGCCTGACAAGCGATTCTCTCAGCCTCCAAAAAAAAACAGGTTTCAGATTCATATCATAAAGAAGCAGCCTTGATTCTGTTAATGATTGTTTTAATTTGCCCATAAGGAGATGAATACAAAGTTTAAGTTCAAAGTCTAAAGGCTGGATACCTATGCGTCCGGACACACCGATAGTTATAAATCCTGGTTTATATGCTGATTAAATAAAATTTATATAGCTAGGCAAACGGAAAAAAGGTACAAAAAACTTTTCAGTTAAAAATAAAGAAACTTTCACATATTCAAAGTACCTGCATGATAAACTTTTAATTTCAATTGCAGGCCACTTTGCTATTTGGGTTTTTCATATTTGAAAATTACTACCGCATTTTTTTGTTCAGTAGATGTAATACGCACTTCAAACTCTTTGTCTCCGGCTTTAACCACCATCAAAGATGTATTGGGAGGAATATCACCTTCATTCTCCGCAACCATTACCAGTTCATGTACATCGTTATTATCATCCATTGTAAATTTCAGATTCAGCGGAGAAGTTGTAAGCATTCGCTTTGAGATTACCAGTTTTTTGTCAAGATATACCGATACAGTATCATGATCTATGGTTCCATTGTCGTAAATATTTATAGAAATCTCATTGGTATTAACCGTTATTGTTTTTACCAATTCATTTTCCCTGGTAGCCAGAACTTTTGGTACTATAACTGGTGGTGTTTTCTTAGCCTGTGGAATGACCCTCTTTAAGGTATCCGCATCAGCAATTTTTGGATCGGTTTCTACTGTTTTAGGAACAGCAGGTTTTACTGTAATGGAAGGATTTGTTGGGGTATTATCAGGCTTTTTGGTAGTGCCTTTGTTGGCCAGGGGATTACCTGCCGGAGGTTTACTGATATTTTTTTGCGGAGTATTTTTTACAACGGCAGGCGGAGTAGTAGTTTTAGCTGCAGGTGGCTTTGCCGCCGGTATTGGAGGATTGGTTTTTACTATTGCTGTGGAAGGTTTTTTTACCGGGGATGGAATTGTCTTTGTTTTACCGGCAATAATTTTTTTATTAACTGAATCAACAGGTTTTTTGGTTTCGGTCAATGACTTTTTTTCCGGTTCTTTTTTTGAAAGAAATGGTTCTTTATAGAAATCAGTGGTCAGAACTTTATGCAATAACACTGTGCCCTTTCCACAAAATGAAGAATCCTTTTCTCCATAACCGGTCCATGTTCCTTCAAGAAATTCTTCGTTATCGTTTTTTGAATATTGTAATTTGTAAGTCATAATGCAGGCTGAACCAAACTGCATTTTCAGCTCTACAATTTTTATTTCTTCCAACCATACTTTTCCTGTTTTAGGATTAACAGTTCCGGTAGCGGTTGCTTTACCATAGAACAAAGTTGTTTTATAAGAGTAGGTAACTGAATTAAAAGCTTTATCATGCTGGTCTATCTGAACTTCAAGTTTATAACGATCGCTGACACCTCCCAAACTTTGCAGGCGGTCAGCGGAAGAAATAAAGCTGCCCCGCCAGATTCCAGTTAAATCCTGGGCATAAGAAACTGAAGTAATTAAAAAAGCTATTATTAATAGTGCCGCTCTCATGGATGTAATTTACAATCAAAAAATTACTGTTATAAAATGCAATTTCGCGCTAACGGCCTATTTATCTGCCAATAGTTCGTTAATTTTGTCCTCCTTAAATCGGAGACCTTTAGATATGATCAAAATTACATTACCGGATGGTGCAATAAAAGAATATCCCGAAAAAACTTCGGCATTGGATATTGCAAAGTCAATTTCAGAAGGGCTGGCAAGAAAAGTTTTGGCAGCGAACGTAAATGGAGAAGTATGGGATGCAAGTCGTCCTATAACACAAGATGCCACATTGAAATTACTGACATGGGATGATGCTCCGGCAAAATCTACATTCTGGCACTCCTCAGCGCACCTCATGGCTGAAGCTGTTGAGTCAATGTTTCCCGGAGTTAAATTCTGGGTAGGACCGGCAGTTGAAAAGGGTTTTTATTATGATATGGACCTGGGAGACAGGCAGCTAACCGAAGAAGACCTTCGTAAACTGGAAGTGAAGATGCAGGAACTTGCCAGGCAAAACAATAGTTACCAGCGAAAGGAAATACCCAAACAGCAAGCCATAGATTATTTCAGTGAAAAAGGAGATGAATACAAAATTGATTTGCTTAGCGGTTTGAAGGATGGGGAAATTACTTTTTACACCCAGGGCGGTTTTACCGATTTATGCCGAGGACCGCATATTCCAAGCACAGGTTTTATTAAAGCCATCAAGCTCACCAATATCGCCGGTGCTTACTGGAAAGGGGATGAGAAAAATAAAATGCTTACCAGAGTTTATGGTGTAAGTTTTCCATCGCAAAAAGAGCTGGATGAATACCTTGCTTTGCTGGAAGAAGCAAAGAAAAGAGACCACCGCAAGCTGGGAAAGGAGCTTGGCATCTTCACTTTCGATGATGAAGTAGGTCCCGGTTTGCCATTGTGGTTACCCAATGGCACCATTATTATTGAAGAGCTTGAAAGGCTTGCCAAGGAAAGCGAAGCCAGGGCCGGTTATAAAAGGGTAGTAACACCTCATATTGCAAAGGAAAGTTTGTACCTAACCAGCGGGCATTTGCCTTACTACCAGGATAGCATGTACCCACCCATGGAACTGGAAGGTGTAAAATATTACCTGAAAGCCATGAACTGCCCTCATCATCATAAAATTTTTGCGGCTGAACCAAAAAGTTATAAGGATATGCCTTTGCGGCTGGCCGAATACGGTACCTGCTACCGGTATGAACAAAGCGGGGAATTATTTGGGTTGATGAGGGTCCGCTGCCTTCATATGAATGATGCCCATATTTATTGTACCAAAGAACAGTTCTATGATGAGTTTAGGGCGGTTAATGAAATGTACCAGAACTATTTTAAGATTTTTGGTATTGACAAATATGTGATGCGGCTTTCTTTGCATGATCCGGCCAAACTGGGGCAAAAATATATAAACGAACCTGCTCTGTGGCAGGAGACCGAAGCACTCGTGAGAGATGTACTTATAAAAACCAACACTCCTTATGTTGAAGTTCCGGATGAAGCCGCTTTCTATGGTCCTAAAATTGATGTGCAGATATGGAGCACTATAGGTCGTGAGTTTACACTTGCTACCAACCAGGTTGATTTTGCACAGGGCCGCCGCTTTAAGCTTGAATTTACCAACCAGTTTAACCAGCCGGAGGTACCATTGATCATTCATCGTGCGCCTTTGGGAACACACGAACGTTTTATCGGGTTTTTACTGGAGCATTATGCGGGTAAGTTTCCTTTATGGCTATCCCCGCTACAGGTAAAGGTTTTACCTATCAGTGATAAGTTTATGGATTACGCACAAACTATTTTACAATCACTGAAAAATGCGGATATTCGTGCAGAGATTGATGACCGCAATGAGAAGATCGGTAAAAAGATCCGTGATACCGAACTGGCAAGGGTTCCTTATATGCTTATAGTAGGAGAAAAAGAAGTAAACGAAGACAAAGTTTCCGTTCGCCGCCAGGGTAAAGGTGATTCAGGTGCTGTAGCGGTTCAATCGTTTATCAATGAAGTAAAGGATGAGGTTTTAACAAGAAGATCATAAATATGCTGCTATCAGCCATCAGCTTCCGTCTATTAGAAGGTTCTTCTGATAGCTAAAGCTGATAGCTTGATATACTGGAATAGAACACAAAATATTAACGACAGTTCAAATTTTTTCATTAATTTAAAATAAAATCGTTCACTTAAAAATAATAAATGGCATTTCCACCCAGACCACCCAGAGGTAATTTTAATCCAAGATTCAGAAAAGAACAACAACAGGAACACCGAACCAATCAAATGATAAGAGTACCACAGGTACGATTGGTGGGTGAAAATATAGAAGTAGGCGTTTATTCCATACAGGACGCTTTGAGAATGGCTCACGATCAGGCATTAGATCTGGTTGAAATTTCTCCGACAGCAGATCCCCCGGTTTGTAAAATCATAGACTACAATAAATTTCTTTACGAGAAGAAAAAGAAGGAAAAAGAAATGAAGGCTAAGGCGAAAGTCTCTGAAGTTAAAGAGATTCGCTTTACACCTGGTACGGATGATCATGATTTCGATTTCAAAAGTAAGCATGCCGAAAAATTTCTTAAAGATGGTAATAAGGTTAAAGCTTATGTTCAGTTTAAAGGACGGGCCATTCAATTCAAAGAACGGGGAGAATTATTGCTCCTGAAATTTGCCGATCGCCTGAAAGAAGTAGGTGTTTTAGAAAGTATGCCAAAAATGGAAGGCAAAAGGATGCTGGTAATTTTTGCACCCAAACCACAAAAGAAAGCAAATCCGAAATCTTAATGGGGTTTGCTATCAGGAAGCAGCAGCTACCGCCTTCTCCTCCAATAAATCATTCATAATTAATAATTCATAATTATTCTTTACCTTCGCGCCCATTTTATGCGATGCTCACGCATCCATTGCCCACAAGGCTCCATAAGTGAACCGCCGGTGCGGTTCCGCCAGCAGGGTGTCATTTATAAAAGGTAATAAAATGCCAAAGGTTAAGACAAATTCAAGTGCCAAAAAAAGGTTTAAAGTTACCGGCACAGGGGAAATTACTTTCCAGAAAGCTTTCAAACGCCACATCCTCACAAAAAAATCAACTAAACGCAAACGCAATCTCAGGAAAGATGGTGTAGTACATCCATCCAACAGGCCATTCGTTATGCGTTTATTGCGTTTAAAGTAATTACCGGGTACACAAGTTACCGGCCAAAGTAAACCCTTCATTTAATTGTAAATTTTTAAGAAATGCCACGTTCAGTAAATGCGGTTGCTTCAAGGGCACGCAGAAAAAGAATTTTAAAACAAGCCAAAGGCTTTTACGGTAAGCGTAAAAATGTTTATACGGTTGCCAAGAATATTGTAGAAAAGGGGATGACTTATAGTTATGTAGGTCGTAAATTAAAAAAACGCGAATACCGCACTTTATGGATAGCCCGTATAAACGCTGCTGTCAGGGCAGAAGGTTTAACCTATTCCGAATTCATTCATAAATTGAATCAAAAAGGTATAACGCTCGACCGGAAAGTATTGGCCGACCTGGCCATGAATGAACCGGAAACTTTTAAAGGTCTGGTTGATTCAGTTAAGTAGTCTTGAAATATAGCCTGGTGTCTTCAATGTGCCGGCAAAAACCGGGTGTAAAATACACACCCGGTTTTTTAATATATAAGTTTGCAATCAATTACATTTGTACCCGGTTGCATTTCATGAAATATTTTATGCTCCCTTTCGTTAATTAAACAGGAACTACAGAGTTCTTATCGGTCTTCCTTCATTAAATTTATTGTTCAATCAACAACAAACCATTGCGTGTAGATGAATAACTCCTATAATGACCTTGTGAATCAGACATTCAATTTCCCACAACCGGATTTTGATCTCAATGATGATAGTTACCTTGAATTTAATGGTGTGAATATTAAAGCCCTTATTGATAAATATGGCACTCCTTTAAAACTTACTTACCTGCCAAAGATCGGCATGCAGATCAATAAGGCTAAAGAGATGTTCGCAAAAGCCTTCAAAAAGTACAAATATGAAGGAACCTACAATTACTGTTATTGTACTAAGAGCTCTCATTTTTCTTTCATTGTAGAAGAAGCGCTGAACTACGACATCCACCTTGAAACTTCGTATTCATACGATATTGAAATTATCAAAAAGTTATATGAGAAGAAGAAAATCAGTAAAGACATATACATTATTTGTAATGGTTTTAAGCAGGTAGGCTATACAAAACGGATCGCTAACCTGCTCAATACCGGCTTTAAAAATGTGATTCCGATACTGGACAACAAAGAAGAACTAAAAGCTTACCG
>CAXSIE010000313.1:0-2421 GCA_964237295.1 uncultured Flavihumibacter sp.
GGTTATGGCACCCAGAAAAAGGTTACTGTTACCGGTTCCGTTGCAACTGTAAAAGGAACAGAACTTCAAAAATCTCCTGCAGTTAACCTGTCTAACTCATTAGTTGGACGCTTGCCCGGAGTAACGGCAATCAATGGAAGCGGCGAACCAGGATATGATGGATCTACTATCCGTATCAGGGGTATCAACACACTTGGTAATAACAATGCCCTGATTGTTGTAGATGGCGTGCCAGACAGGGCGGGCGGCCTAGATAGGTTAAACCCTGCAGACATCGAAACCATGTCGGTACTGAAAGATGCATCAGCAGCAATTTATGGAGCCAGAGCTGCAAACGGCGTCATCTTAATTACCACTAAACACGGTAAAACAGGTAAACCTGTTTTAAGCTACGACTTTAACTACGGATGGTCTCAGCCAACGCGCATTCCTAAAATGGCAGATGCTACTGAGTATGCAACGATGGTTAATGAACTGGCTTTATATAGAGATCTCAGTCAGGTTCCGGGCCAGTGGGCTGCAGGCTGGGATGCATATGTAAAAACAGGTTCTTATAAAAGGACTGACAACGGAGCCACTACTTTTCCTACCTATTCTCCTACAGATCTAAAGAAATTCGGTGATGGTTCCGATCCTTGGGGTCATCCTAATACTGATTGGTTTAAAACTACCTTAAAAAACTGGTCTCCTCAACAAAAACATAATCTTCAAATTAGCGGTGGTTCTGAAACAGTTAAATATATAGCTTCAATGGGCTATCAAAACCAGGATGGGTATTATAATAATTCAGCTACCGGTTACAAGCAATACGATTTTCGTTTTAATCTGGATGCAAAAGTTAATAATTACATTAGCACCAGCTTAGGACTTACTGCCCGTGAAGAAGACAGGTTCTTTCCAACAGAAAGTGCAGGATCGATTTTCCGTATGTTAATGCGTGGCAAACCTACTGAACAGGAAGTTTATCCTAACGGAATGCCAGGTCCGGATATCGAAAATGGACAAAATCCTTATGTAATTACGACCAACGCTACGGGTTATGATAAAGATAACCGTGATTATTTTCAGATTAACGGTAAAGTAGATGTAACCAATCCATGGATTTCAGGATTGAAATTATCTTTGTCTGCTGCCGCCGATAAATATATTCTCCGTGGTAAAAGATGGGCAACCCCATGGACGCTGTATAACTGGGATAAAGTTCATTATGAAGCAGACGGCGTAACACCATTGCTTAATAAAAGTATCCGTTCAACATTCACTGATCCAAGACTTACACAGCGAGACGAAAACCAGTTGAATATTAATTTAACAGGCTTATTGAGCTATGATAAAAAATTCGGCGATCACTCCATCAGCCTCCTTGCCGGTATTACTAAAGAAACAGTGAAAGGAGACAATTTTTCTGCTTTTAGAAGAAACTATATCTCACCGGCTATTGACCAGTTATTCGCAGGTGGCGCTGATCTGCAAAGTACAGATGGCGTGGCATTCAACAGAGCACGTTTAAGTTATTTCGGTCGTGCTGCATATAACTATAAAGAAAAATATCTGGCTGAAATCCTATGGCGTTACGATGGTTCGTATATCTTCCCTACCGATAAACGTTTTGGATTTTTCCCGGGCATTTTACTTGGCTATAATATCTCAGAAGAAAATTTCTTCAAGCAGAATGTACACTTCGTAGATAATTTAAAGATTCGTGGATCTTACGGCCAGATGGGTAATGACCAGGTATTCTTTAACGGAAGCCTGCAGGAATATGCTTACCTGTCTACTTATAGATTCGGCACTTATATCATTGATGATATGGTGCAAAAATCTTTATATGAGAGCAGGGTTCCTAACCAGAACTTTACCTGGGAAGTTGCCAATAATGCGGACCTGGGTTTAGAGGCAACTATGTTCAATGGCAAGATAAATTTTGAAGCTGACTTGTTTTACAATAAGCGCAGCCAGATTTCAATCCAGAAACAGGGTTCAACACCGGCAAGTAGCGGAATCGACCAGCTTTTACCTCCTGTGAACCTTGGACGTGTTGACAACAGGGGTTGGGAATTTAAGGTGGGTTATAACGGTCAGAAAGGTGACTTCCGGTACTCTGTTGGTGTAAATGGCGGTTATGCTAAAAATAAAATCGTTTACTGGGATGAAACCGCCGGAGTGCCTACGTATCAACAGTCCACAGGCAGCCCTATCGGAACCTTCCTCGTATATCAGTTTGATGGAATCTTTACCACACAAGGTGATATTGATAAAAACACCATTGATTATTCTGCAGCTACCAGTAAATTGCTACCCGGTGATATGAAATTTAAAGATGTAGATGGCAATGGCAAAATTAACGGAGATGACAGGGTTAGGCTCGACAAGTCTCAAACTCCCACTTTTACCGGTGGTGCTACCCTTAATCTCGGATAT
>CAXSIE010000313.1:2443-6713 GCA_964237295.1 uncultured Flavihumibacter sp.
CAGGAGCATTGCTTTTTATAGGCACTGAATCAGGTGATATCGGTAACTACCTTAAGTACAGCTACGACAATCAGTGGACCGTAAATAACCCTAGTACGAAAGATCCTCGCCTTGCAAACAGGGGTGGCACTTACTACACAGGTGGTGGATTCGGTAATAACACTTACTGGTTGAGAAATAGTAATTATATACGTCTTAAAAATGTTGAACTTGGTTACAATCTTTCAGCTGTTGTAGGTAAAAGACTAGGTATCAGCAACTTTAGGGTTTATGTAAATGGATTAAACCTTATCACCTGGGACAAAATGAAAATATGGGATCCGGAATCTACCAGTGGCAGCGGTCAGTACTATCCACAGGCAAGATTGATTAATACAGGTATCAGAGTATCATTCTAAACTATCAATAATGAAAAATATTTTTAAAAATCTTCTAATTATAACCGGTCTTGTATCAATTATAAGCTCTTGCAAAAAAGACTTCCTTGATACCAAGCCACTGGATCAGATCTCATCAGCCGTTGTTTGGACGGATGCAGCCCTGGCCGAAGCTTTTGTAAATGAAATTTACAATGGCCTTGGTGCCGGAGGTTTCAATGAACAAATGCTTTCTTCTCTTTCCGATGAAACAATGTTTACCCATGCAGGACGTGGAATCAATACCATTAATGAAGGCACTTTAAATCCTTCCAATTTGGGTTGGGTGAATAATACTTATGAATGGGGTTCCATGTACCGTAGAATAAGGGCTGCTAATGTTGCTTTGGTAAATCTTAAAACAGCAACTTTTGATAATAAGGTTTTGAACAACAGGTTACAAGGTGAAGTGCATTTTCTTAGAGCATATTTTTACCACCAGCTTGTTCGTTATTACGGCGGAGTGCCTCTTATCTCCAAAGTATATGAATTAAATGAAGATTATAGCATGGAACGCAATAGTTTTGAAGATTGCGTAAATTATATCATGAAGGATTGCGATAGCGCTATAACATTTTTAGGAACAAATGTAATGGCGAAAGGACGTGCTAATAAATTGGCAGCGATGGCGCTTCAGTCACGTGTTTTATTGTACGCAGCGAGTGATTTGCATGATGTTCCTACTGCAAAAGTAAAATCTTCTCTTATAGGCTCTTATACTAAACCCGAACTGCTTGGTTATTTAACTGGCAGCCGCACTGACCGCTGGACAAAAGCCAAAGTTGCAGCTAAAGCATTATTGGATGCTGGTGGAGGTGGTTATAAATTAAATCTAACAGCCCCTGCAACTGTTGATCAAGGTAAAAATAATTACTTGTCAATTGCAATGGGTGGTAAAAGCAAGGCTCCGGGTGTTGATGCTACAGCTGAAAGTGAAATATTTTTCGCACGCTATACTGTAGCGAATCAGCCTGAAGGTAACCAGCAGATCGGTCTTTATAATGGTCCGAATGGTTATCATAACTGGGCTGGTAACGAACCTATCGGACAATTGGTTGATGACTATGAAATGATGGATGGCACCAAATTTAGCTGGAGTAATCCTGTACAAAAAGCATCGCCTTATGATAACAGAGATCCGCGTTTTTATGTAAGCATACTGTATGATGGCGCCCCATGGAAACCAAGGGATAAAATATCAGGTAATGTTGATCCAGCAAACCAGATTCAATCGGGAAAATATGTTCTGGCAGGTGGAACAATATTAGCTGGTCTTGATACAAGAGCAAGTTCCATAGAAAACTGGAATGGTAGCTGGGATGGTTATTACCAAAGAAAATTTACTGATCCTGATCCCAATATTATTGAGAATACCGGAAGACAGTTTGTTCCATGGCCATTCTTCAGGTACACCGAAGCTGTATTTAATTACGCTGAAGCCTGCATTGAGTTAGGTGACGATGCTGAAGCAAGAACATGGCTGAACAAAATACGTTTCCGCGCCGGAATGCCTGCTATAACAGAATCAGGCGCTGCACTTAAAGAGCGATATAGGAATGAAAGAAGGATTGAAATGGTACTGGAGGAACAACGATATCATGACGCACGCCGTTGGATGATAGCTCCAACAACTTTAGGTCGCAAATTACAGTTCATAAGTGTTATTGGTACCCAGAAGCCAGGCACCGCTACTCCTTCACCATACCGTTATGACAAAAATATATTTGATTATTCCTATACACCCGTGGAAGATAACAGTCTGGAAAATAGAACATGGCTTGATAAAATGTATTTTATTCCATGGAGCAAAGATGAAGGTAACAAAAATCCAAAACTGGTTTTGAATCCTGGTTATACGAACTAATCAGAATACAAGCATATCATTTTAAATCTATGCCAGTGCTTTTGCACCGGCATAGATTTTTTCGTTTATAGAGAGAAATTTAGTTTCACATAAATTATTTACAACAAAGAAATCGTGCCCAGAAATTTTGTTTTAACAGTTATCATAATTGTTTTTTTAAGTAGTTGCAAAAGTCACCTCGCTTCTGAAAATAATTCAGCTTTTCATTCTACCAATCCACTCTTTACATTATTACCGGTAGACAGTACCCATATTACCTTTACCAATTCTTTGGATGAAGGCCTGAATACTAACGTACTGATGTATGAATACTTTTATAACGGCGGCGGAGTTGCAATTGGTGATGTAAACGGCGATGGCCTGCAGGATGTTTATTTTTCCGGCAATATGACCGATAACCGGTTGTATCTCAATAAAGGTAACATGCGGTTCGACGACATTACTACAGATGCTGCCGTTGCAGGAAGGCCCGGGCCATGGAAGACGGGGGTTTCTATGGCAGATGTTAACGGTGATGGTAAACCGGACATATATGTTTGCTATTCCGGGAATCTACCTGGCAGCAAAAGAGTGAAGCAATTGTTCATCAATGACGGCAACGATCAAAACGGTATACCACATTTTAGCGAACAGGCAGCTAAATACGGACTGGCAGATTCATCTTATACAACGCAGGCCGTTTTTTTTGATTATGACCGAGATGGAGACCTGGATATGTTTTTACTGAATCATAGTCCGGTTTCATTACCCGTGCTGGATGAAGCCAGAACTAAAGAAGTGCTTGCTAAACCCGATCCTTTATCCGGGATACGCTTATTCAGAAATGATAAAAATTATTTCCATGATGTTACGGAAAAGTCCGGACTGAGCAGCTCAGCCTTGTCTTATGGATTGGGCGCGGGTGTTGCCGATATCAACGGCGATGGCTTCACGGATATTTATGTTTCGAATGATTACACCATTCCTGATTACCTGTACATCAACAACGGCAATGGCACTTTCACCGATAAACTACAGCAAAACCTTGGTCATACCACCCAGTTTTCCATGGGTAACGATGTTTCAGATATCAACAATGATGGCTTACCAGACATCTTTACGCTGGACATGCTTCCTGAAGATAACCGCCGGCAGAAATTACTGATGGCGCCTGACAACTATGAAAAATTCGACCTTGCCTTGAGATCCGGCTTTTACTACCAGTACATGCGGAATATGCTCCAGCTTAATAACGGAAACGGCAGTTTTAGCGAGATAGGCCAGTTCTCGGGGATATGTAATACAGACTGGAGCTGGGCTCCATTAATCGCGGATTACGATAACGATGGCTGGAAGGATCTTTACATAACAAACGGCATTTTACGCGACTTCACTAACATGGATTTTATAAAATATTCCGGTGATTACCTTCAAAGTAACAAAGGAGGAATCCGAAGACAAAACCTGTTAGACCTTGTTCACCAAATGCCCTCGTCGGAAGTAAAAAACTATATGTTTAAAAACAATGGTAACCTTGGTTTTACAAATACGGGTACTTCCTGGGGTTTTAACCAATCCTCTAACAGCAATGGCGCTGCTTATGCGGACCTTGACAATGATGGCGACCTTGACCTGGTAGTAAATAATATTGATCAGCCCGCTTTTGTTTACAGGAATGAAGAAAATAAACTTCATAAAAATCACTATCTGCAGTTAAAACTGGAAGGGGAATCGCAAAATACCCAGGGGTTGGGTGCTAAAGTATTTTTATACAACCAGGGCAGGCAGCAATACCTGGAACAAATGCCAACAAGAGGCTTTCAATCCGGAGTTTCTCCTATACTGCACTTCGGACTGGGAAATGATCAGACAATAGATTCGATCAGCATTGTATGGCTTAACGGAAAACAACAATCCCTGGTAAACATTAAAGCCGACCAGCTATTGACGCTGCAGGAAAAAAATGCTGCGAATTCATTTAAGCCATCTGCTACTGTTTTACCGCTGTTTA
>CAXSIE010000314.1:0-6684 GCA_964237295.1 uncultured Flavihumibacter sp.
ATTTTCCTGCATTAAGCGCATCCAATTCAAGCAGCGAGGCAAACCCCAGTGATTACTGGATGGAAAACACCTCCTATATCCGTCTTAAAAATGCTGAAATCGGCTATACGCTTCCTGTGAAATGGAGTGGAAAAATCGGTTCAAACCGCATTCGGGTATACGCTAACGGCTTTAACCTTATCACCTGGGATCATATGATGAATAAGGGTTACGATCCTGAAGTGCTGAATACAAATTTCAACTCGGGTCCGCTTTCTTATCCTATTTATAAAGTGTACAACTTCGGCGTAAACATTGTTTTTTAATTTTCAATCTTCTTAATATGAACAAATTCATTATAATAATATTTTTCGCTTTTATCCTTACCGCGCTGGGATGTAAAAAAGATCCTCTGAATATTACTCCTAATGGAAGGATAAATCTTTCAGGTATCTTTCAGGATAATAACCAGACCGCTGCATATCTGAATTCTGCTTATGGCTATCTGCAACAATATGGCGGTAACTATTTTTTTCATACCATGATGGCCGGGTTTTCGGATGAAGCGCACGACAACGATGACCCTACCGAAGGTTTAAATGCAACAGCCTGGTATAACGGCGGTTTAACGCCTACTAATAATCCGCTGGATGCCGGCGGATGGAATGGTAATTATTATGGTAATGACTGGGCCGGAATCAGAAGCTGCAATGTGTTTTTGCAGAACATTGATGCGGCAACAGTTACGATTGCTTCTGATAAAGCCCGCTGGAAAGCGGAAGCGAAAGTGTTGCGGGCTTTTTATTACTGGGATTTAATAATGCGGTATGGACCCATGCCGGTTGTTGATAAACCTTTTGACCTGACAACTGATTTTGCAGTGTTGTCAAGGCCAACATTTGATTCATGTGTACAGTTTATTGTTAAGGATTGTAATGAAGCTGTTGCAGAACCTGCTTTGCCATATCGGATAACTTCGGGTGAGCCGGACAGGGCACGCTTTACAAAGGCAGTAGCTTATGCCATTAAATCAGACGCTTTATTATTTAACGCAAGCCCACTCTGGAATACTTCCGGTGATAAAACAAAATGGCAGGCCGCCGCTACCGCAGCGCAGGATGCTATTACAGATTTAACAACCCGTTCCAACTTCGGGTTATTCTCAGATTATGCAACTTATTTTATTACTACACCTGATCTGGCGCCTAATCCTTTTGACAATGAAACAATTCTCGAGATGAAGAATAACGGAAACATTGCACAGTGGCAGTTTTTGAGTGGTGCTCCTTCCGTACGCGCATTCAAAGCAGGCGTATCCCCTTCGCAGGAACTGGTGGATGCTTATGAAATGGCTAATGGTGCCATACCTATTACCGGTTACAGCGATGCAGATCATTTAAATCCAATTATTAATCAGGCAGCAGGGTATAGTGACACCGACCCGTATACGAACCGTGATCCGAGATTTTATGCCACGGTGTTTTATAATGGCGGACTATACGGCAATATCAATGGAGGCATGTATTACCTGCAATCATATGTAGGCGGTAAAGATGGATTTTTAGCAAGCGACAGGCATTATACACATAACGGTTATTACATTCACAAATTCGTAAATGGTAATTTAACCGATGGCCAAAGCAGTGGCGCCAGGTTCAGGAAATGGAGAATGGCGGAATTGTACTTAAACCTTGCTGAAGCCGAAAATGAAGCCAACGGTCCGACAAGTATCGCAACTACTGCGGTAAATAAAGTAAGAGCGCGCGTTAAAATGCCTGCACTATCAGCACTTACACAGGACCAGTTTCGTGAAAGGGTGCGTAATGAAAGACGGGTGGAGTTATCATTCGAAGAAGCTCGTTTCTGGGACGTACGCCGCTGGAAAATACTTGATAAAACAGACAAGCTTACTACCGGTATGAAATGGGTTAAGAATGGTTCAATTTTTACAAACAGCCGGGTAGTAGTAGACAGGCGCAATTCATGGGATGCCAAATTTCTCATATGGCCGATTCCTTTAAGTGAAATATCCGTACTTCCGAATTTTAAGCAAAACCCGGGATGGTAGTTAATGATCAATGATTAATTATTAACGGTTGATGTCACTAGTAAAAATTTTATCTGACAGGTGCTTAGTAACTACAATTAATGATCAATGATTGATTTATTATTCATTGATCATTATCCACTATAAGTAAAATGAAAACATTCCTACTATTAATAAACTTCATAGATCTGTTGTGTGCTTTTTCACAGACTGCAACCGCTCAAAAAACAGCCAGTGATGAAAAATATTACCGTGATTTATTTGAGGATACATGGGTGGCAACAGATGCACTTGGAAGATCTATGCCTGGCGTTACAGAAGCCGGCCCCTTAAAGAAGGATCATCGCCGTGTTGTAAGCATTTTTTATATCACCTGGCATACCGATGATAAAGCTAACCTTAAAAGCCCTTATTCCGGTGACGTTACAAAAGTGCTTGCCACCGATACCAATGCCAGACTCGATGCAAAAAATCCGCAATGGAAAGAACAGTCCTATCACTGGGGCGAGCCTGAGATGGGTTATTTTCTAAGTAAGGATGAATACGTTATCCGCAAAGACATGTCGATGCTTACCGACGCCGGTGTTGATGTAATTATCATGGATGTTACCAATGCGGTTCGTTACTGGAGCGAGTGGGATACTATTTTCACCGTAATGCAAAAGATGAAAGCAGAAGGAAACAAAGTGCCGAAATTTTGTTTCTGGGCTTTCAATGGTCCGGTAATGACGGTAGTGCAGGATCTGTACGACAAGATTTATAAACAAAATAAATTCAAAGACCTTTGGTTTTACTGGGATGACAAGCCATTGCTGTTATATAACGGTATGCCACAGGTGGACGCGAATGGTCAAGGTGTCCGGAATCTTAATCCGCACTATGATTCAACAGCAGTTACCGATAAAAACAATCCGCATTATGGTAATCCCGATTTTACGGAAAAATTGTATAAAGATTACACCAAAGAGGTAAAAAATACTTTTACACTACGTACCATGTGGTGGGGCTATTACGAATGGGCAGGCAAACGCTTTATAGGCACGGAAGACAACTGGAGTTTCGGTTACGACATGGGCAACGCGAATGTAAAAGCGATGAATCCTGATAGTCTTGTCTCTTTACACAATGGCAAAAAGGAAGAAGCCGCTGTTACACCCGCACAGCATCCATCCAGTCTTGTAGGGAAATCATGGTCGAGGGAATCGGGTGAACCGAAATTGAATGAAGTTGATATGCCGGAAGCAACTTATGTGCCCTGGCTTAAGAAAGCCGTTGCTCATCCTGAGGGGTATGGCATATACTTCCAGGAACGATGGAACGAAGCCCTGAAAGCAGATCCTTCGTTCTTATATCTGAACGACTGGAACGAATGGACAGCCGGCAAATACCAGCCTAAAGAAGGCTCAACATTTGATTTTATGCGTCGCAAAAACAGTTATTTTTTTGTTGATCAGTACAACGCAGAGTTCAACCGGTGTATTCAGCCCATGAAAGATGGCTATACAGATAATTATTATATGCAGATGGCAGAGAACATTCGGCTTTATAAAGGCGTGCGTGCTGTTCCTCAGGTGAAAGGGTTAGCGCGCATAAACGTTGACGGAACATTCACTGACTGGGCAACTATCAGTCCTGAATACCGTGACACAAGGGGTGATGTTTTTCACCGTAATCATAAAGGATATACCGGCGTATATTATACTGATAGTTCAGGGCGCAATGATATTATAAATGCTAAGGTGGCAGTAGATAATAACAACCTGTATTTTTATGCGGAAACAGATCAGGCGCTTACCTCTTCTTCAGGAAATAACTGGATGCTGCTGCTGATAGATGCAGATCAGAATCCGAATACAGGCTGGTTCGGATATGATTTTATGGTTAACAAAAATGTTATAGATGATAAAACAACTACTGTTTTCCGTTACGAAGCAAATGTAAGCAACAGTTCCTGGATAGAAGCGGCACGAATCGATTATAATTACAAAGGCAATCAACTGGAACTATCTGTTCCAAGAGACCTTCTTAAACTGAAAGGTAATGTTATCAGCTTTGATTTTCATTGGTGTGATAACCCTGCAGATCTGAAAGATCCTATTTCTCTTAGCACCAGCGGCGACAGTGCGCCTAACCGGCGATTTAATTACCGGTATAGCTGGAAAAAATAATCAAGTACTGGGTGCCGTGGTTCAAAAAACACTTATATCAAGTGTTTAAAACAATTGCAACTGTCCGTTACTATTATCATTTTTAGGCTTCGATGTTATCTCGCCGAAGTTAGACAGCGTAATACCCAGCAGGCGGATATTCGTTCCTTCAGGTTCGGTTTGCAAAAGCAATTGCCTGGAGGTAACGGCAATTGTGTTAGCATCATTCAATGGCTGAATAAAAGACTGGCTCCTGGTAATAATTTTAAAATCACTGTATTTGATCTTGAGTGTTATCGTCCTTCCTTTTAAATCGTAACGCTGCAAACGCCCGGCTACTTTAAGGGTCAGCTTTTCCAGTTCTTTGTTCATTTCTTCCAGTTCGTTCAGGTCGTAAGAGAAGGTGTCTTCAGCGCCAATTGATTTTGTTTCCCGGTTAGATGTTACCAGTCTCTCATCAACACCTCTTACAATGTTGTAAAAGAAATGTCCGTTCTTGCCGAAATTTTTTACCAGGTCTTGTTTAGAAACATTTTTTAAATCAGCACCGGTATGAAGGCCTATCGCCTTCATCTTTGTTGCGGTTACTTTACCTACGCCAAAAAATTTTTCAACCGGAAGTTGTTTCATAAAAGCTTCAATTTTAGAAGGCCCGATGAAGGTCAGTCCATCCGGTTTTTTCATATCGGAAGCAATTTTGGCAACGAACTTGTTTATAGAAATACCGGCTGATGCGGTTAGGCCTAATTCATCTTTAATAGCTTTTCTTATTTGTGTGGCAATCTCCAATGCAGAACCAATTCCCTGCTTATCTTGTGTCACGTCAAGGTATGCTTCATCCAGTGAAAGAGGTTCTACCTGGTCGGTATATCGGTGGAATATCTCCTTGATTTTTCCTGAAGCTTCTTTATAAGCTTCAAAGCGGGGAAGAATAAAAATAGCATGCGGACAAAGCTGTGCCGCTTTTTTTGAAGGCATGGCGGAATGGATACCAAATTTCCTTGCTTCATAAGAGGCAGTTGCTACTACACCTCCGCGTCCCTGAGGAAGTCCGCCAACAACAACGGGTTTGCCCCGGTATCCGGGATTGTCTCTTTGTTCTACCGATGCATAGAAAGCATCCATATCAATATGAATGATCTTACGCTGCATTTGTTTTCCGTCTTCCATTTAAGAAGAGTAAGTATAAGATTAAGTTGTAATCAACTACCGACTATCAAAAGATCAGTGCAAGCGATTTAGTCCCCTGAAAGCTGGTAGCGCTGTTATTTAGGCAATGTGATCATGATGTTCCGGAATTCTATCGGATCATGATCGCCCTGTAGCATGATCGGCCCGGGTTCACCCTCATTGCTGTTTAAAGCCCCGCCGGTGATACCAGGTATTGCCTGGTTAACAATTACAGTTTTGCCATTTACAGCCAGTGTAACCATTCTTCCTACAAGCATAACATCATAAGATTGCCATTCGCCGGCATCCTTGGCCATCATATCGCTGGGAGTAAGAAAGCCATAAATGGAACCGAGCAGATCCAGTGAGGGTTCCATTCCTTTGCTGTCTACAACCTGTATTTCATAACGGCCCCTCAGGTACACACCACTATTCATGCCTTTAGTGTAACGAAACTCAACATGTAATTTAAAGTCGGAAAAATTTTGATCGGTTACGATATTGGAACCATGAGTAGAACTTTTTAAAATACCATTCTCGGCAACCCACTGATTTGTTGCACCTGACGCATGCCATCCCTTCAGGTCCTTATCATTAAACAATTTTACGGGTGTTCCCCAAACCGGTTGTTTGTCCCGTTTGAGTAATGGAGCACGAACTGCAGTCCAGGTATAATTTTTATTATCTACCGTTGACATCGAGCCCGACAAATGATCGCCTGAAAAGGTGCCTTCAACGGATAGGTCTTTGTTACCGGACTCCCACTGCGGCGGAATGGAAAAGCTGAATTTTCCATTGTTATATTTAACTTCTGAAACAGGGCGGGCGCTGCCACCTGAACTAACAAAGCGGCCAACAAGCGTATGATTTCCGGAGTGCATCACTTCAAGCCATGATGGAACCTGCTTACCGGCCACGTTCACGGTTATATCCCATCGGCCTTCAAGGGTGGCGGTATCGGCTTTAATGGAATTAAAGTCATTCGCATGGGCGGCAGGCGCCTGAATCAATAATATAACTGTCAGCATTGACAGATAACTGCAAATAACCTGCTTTAATATCTTATTCATATAGTTCCTATTATGCTTTGAATTCAAGTTACTCATAATAAATTAAATTGGATGATATGCCGGAGAACTTAAAATTATTTGACATTTATCAAACTGAAATTCGTCATGACGGCAATACATTTATATCACTGTTTTAAATTTATGCATTCTACACAAAACTATAAACCAAGTAAACTTTTATGCAAATATGTGTAATGCCAATAAATTGTCTAAACAGAAAGCCGCTGCTATTTTCTTCAGGTTTTTGCGGGTTGTTTTTCTTTACCTGCCT
>CAXSIE010000315.1:0-5668 GCA_964237295.1 uncultured Flavihumibacter sp.
CATGGGTAACAAGTCCATTGGCTGTGATAATATTATACAATGAACTGGCCCTGCCTAAAGAATATGTTCTTTGCAGGCCCGTGCTTACTCCTGTTATGCCTCCTGAGCTGGCAAACAGGGGATCTTCAGGAGCTTTTGAAGGATCGAAAAAATCTTTTTTACAGGATATGGTCGAAAGTACTCCCGCTGAGAGCACCAGTAAAACCATATACTTTGATAAACAACGTAGCATATTTTAATTATTTTAAGTTAGAATTTTGCCTGGATACCAAAAGCGAACGTTCTAGGAACCGGCACGGCACCGAAATCTATTCCACGCAACACAGTGCTTTGCCCGCCGGCATTTACTTCGGGATCATACCCTTTGTACTTATCCCAAGAAATAAGGTTTCTTCCGCTCAGGGAAACAGAAAGTGCGCTGAAGATTTTATTGATCTTTCCAAAACCGTAACTTAAGGATACCTCCCGAAGCTTTACGAAAGAACCATCGTCTACTCTCCATTCTTCAATATTGTAGTTACCTGAAACAAAACCGCGAGGCACTTCGCCTTTATCTTCCTGCTCGGCTACTTTACCGTTACCAACACCCTGACGGGTGCGCCAGTCGGCATTCCATACATCAACTCCCTGTACTGCATCCAGTTGAATGCGAAGGCTCAATTTTTTATAAGAAAATTCATTTACCAGGCTTGCGGTATAATCGGGATTCGGATCCCCGACAACTTTTCTTAATACGGAACCTGAAGGCAGTCCTGCTGCATTTTTCTGAGCAGTATAAGACAACGGACTGTTTTGAATGCCCAGTTCCGTTAAAGGAATGCCTGAAGCATTTTTAACCTGGTTACCATTGGCATCTTTTGCGAAAAAAGTACCGTAAAAAATACCGATCGGCTGCCCTTCGAGAATTGCCACAGGGGCTCCCGCATTGGTGCTTATTAACGTTAACGCCTGGCCGATACGCACCGCTTTATTCCGGTTGTGGTTGTATATTCCGGTTAGGTTCCAGCTGAAATCTTTTTCTTGAACCGGCACCAGGTTTAGCACCACTTCGTATCCTTTATTTTCCAGTGATCCGAGGTTATCAAGCAGTGAAGAAAAACCGGTGGTAGGAGCGATCACCCGGTTAATAAGCAAATGATCCACCTTCTTGGTATAGTAATTAAATTGTATCCCGATCCTGCTCTTGGCAAAAGAGAGATCAGTGCCAAATTCCAGTTCTCCCTGCCTTTCAGGTTGTACCGTAGTATTGGCAAGAACAGAACTTGAATTAAAAGAAGTTTTTCCCAGGAATGCGATGCTTGAATACCCGTTAAACCGGTCATATGGACCGATGCCTGTAAGGTTTCCCGATTGTCCATAAGCAACCCTTAATTTAAAAAGATCCCACCAGTTTGAGATATTCAGGTCTTTCCAGAGATCAGTACCGGATAACACATAACTGCCGCTGCCTTTAACATATACCTGGTTACGCTGGTCCTTGCCGAAAACAGACGAGCCATCTACGCGTACCGCCCCGGTGACAAAGAACTGATTTTTATACTTAAAGTTTTGCTGGATGTAGGCTCCTGAAATAGAAAGCTCTCCCCTGGAATCGGCCGGGTCGAGTTTGGTACTGGCGCCGGTTACGGTTTCAATCAACGGTGCCAGTCCGCGCCCCTGCAACAGCATGTAGCTGCTTTTTTCGTATTGAAGTGAATACCCTATTTGCGTGGTGGAACCCAGGTTTGTTGAAATATTAGCCTGGTAAGTAGCATTGATCTCATGATTGATCTGAAAATAAGTGCTGTTAGCTACGCTTGAGTATCCATTTTGTGTGGGATCAAGTGTAAGGCCACCGCCGTAAAAAGCTGTATTGGCTGCATAAGTGAACGGTGGAATATAAGTTTTACCATTCTGGGAGTAATTATCAATTCCCAAAGTATAATCCAGGGTAAGATTTTTTACAGGCTTCCATTTTAATCCCGCATTGGCTATAACCCTGTTTGTTTCTTCTCTTTGTTTGATGTTTTCGATTACCGAAACCGGGTTAATACGCTGACGCTCTCCAACAGCCTTGATATTCCCCAGAGCATCCCGGGCGAAAATATCATGAAAGTTTCCAAGGATGTTGATGGAGTTCAAGGGTGAAAAAAATGAATTCCCATCGGGCTTTTCATTGGAGGCGCTGTTGATATAATTCAGGCCAATGGTAAAGCTTAATTTGTCATTGATAACCTGGTCAATATTACTGCGGAAGCTGTAACGCCTGAAGTCGGTATTTCTTACAATTCCCTGGTTGAAAAAGTAAGAACCTGAAACATAATATTTTGTTTTATCGGTGCCGCCGCTAACAGAAGCGTTGTTATCGGTACCCAATCCGGTATGAAAAATATAATCCTGGTAATCATAACGCTGAACAGGAGTAGTAGTGGTAACAAGGGCAGCCGGTGTTCCTACTGTTGTAATAATATCCTGGGTAAACACATCAGGTGATCCGCCGAACTTTACCGGTGCATTGTTTACACCCACTTTTTTTCTCAGGTCATTGGCCATGATGCTGGTTGAAAAACTTACTACCGGAGCGCCACTTACACCTCTTTTGGTAAATATCTGCACTACGCCTGCATTGGCGCGTGATCCGTAAATGGCAGCGGCGGCGGCACCGTTTAATACTTCTATACGCTCAATGTCGGCAGGGTTGATGTCCGCAAGCCTGTTCTGGCCGATGTTGCCAACAAAATTAGATCCGTCGTAATTACCGGAAGTATTGGTTACCCGTGTGGTGGCATTGTTTACGATTACACCATCAACAATATATAAAGGCTCCGATGAACTGTTAACGGAACTGATGCCCCGAAGCCTCACTGAGATACCACCACCGGGATCGCCCGAGTTCTGGATTATCTGCGCACCAGCGGTTTTACCCTGTAATGCTGCCAGTACATTACCGGTAGCGCCTTTCGTTAGCTCATCCGCTTTTACGGTACTGATATAACTACCCAGCTGCCTTCTGGTTGTACCCTGCGATGTTCCCGTAACAATCACTTCATCAAGACCCAAAGCATCTGAAGTCATTGCAGCATTAATGGTATAATTTGAACCGGTGCCTACCTTTAAAGCCGATTCTAAACTTTTAAAACCAATGCCGGAAAACACGAGCTGGTAATTACCTGATTTAAGCTCTGAAGACAACGTATAATTACCGTTAACATCGGTGACAGTGCCAAGATTCGTATTACGGATGGATACTGAAATGCCAGCTAAAGCGGCATTGTCAGGGCCTGTAGCCTTGCCGCTGACTTTTACCTGCGCTATTGCAGTGACAATGAAAAGCTGGACTAATAAAAATAGTGCAACGGGTTTACATGGCCGTAGCCATTGAGGAATATGCTTCTTCATAATACTAGTTTTGGTTTGAAAAACGATCTGATAATTAATTTATTACAGGGCACTAAATAGTCAGCAAACGCTGTTTTCATCATAAATATAGTTGACAAACACCCGCTTTTATTAGTGTTAAGTTAAGCATGAGATGATAAGAATATTATAACCACGGAGGGGGAAGCCAGAGAGAAAGAAAAGGTTACACAGAGTATACCTATGTGTAACCTTTTCTTTCTCTCTGGCTTCCCCCTCTGTGGTTCAAAAAAATCTGACACTAGCTGGTTTTAATAGGAATCGTAACTCCTGTCTCATCCCATTGTACATTCATGTTAGAACCTGAAAATGTGTAAGTAAGTTTTTCAACTACCTGTGGAAGCTTTTTAGCGGGAACATTTACCTTCAGGTAATCCTTGTCTTTATTTTTTTCATATTCCGTTCCCCAAAAGCCTACGTTACTATTCAGGATGATAGTCCATTCTTTTTCATTTGGAATGATCCAAAATGAATATTTACCAGCTTTAACGGGCTTACCGGCAAATGTGGCGTCTTTACTGAAAGTTACTTCGGTAACAGTATTAGCTCCAGCCCTCCATACTTCGCCATATTTTTGAAGGCCGCCAAATATAACCCTGCCTTTTTTGGAAGGCTGACCATATTCAACCTTTACATCTTTTCCTTCTGCGCTAACCCTTGGACTGACAGGAGGATTCTGAGAAAAACCTACAAGGCCGGCAAACAAAACAGAAGATAATAAAAGCAATCTTTTCATAAAAAATATTTTATACAATTAATTAATGCGGCAAATTACGGTGCTTTTTCGAGCATTTGCTTAAGGTTTTGTAAAGATTTTTCCATTTGAGGCCCCAACTCCTTATCATAAATGATGCTGCCGAACTTTTCCCATGGATACCACCTGATTGAAAATTCAAAATACCATTGAACAGTAGTTTGCGATTTGCCCGATACCAGGTTAAAAATGCCCGGGAATGAAGCCTTGTTTTGTTGCTTCCAGCTTGTAGTAACAGAAGCGATATCCGAAGATGTTATGGAAACTGATAATATATCCGAATGAATACTATCGGTTGTAATGCTTCTGATCTTTATAGCTTTTATATATTCATTCCATGATTGCCATTCTTTCATATTCTTAATTTTCAATAATACATTGGCGGGAGCATCAGTAATATCGACTGCTCTTGAAATGCGAACCTTTGAAGGCAATAGCGATGAAAACGCTGTTAACAATGAAAACAGCATCACAACGCTTATAATAAATAATTTGATGAATTTCATAAACCGATCTTTTTAACCGCGAATGCTACTCCCATCTGAAAACCTTTATTGCCACTGCATAAGCGGCCAGGCCCCATAGTAACAAGATGCCGATTTGCTTTCCGCAATCAGTGAGGTGTGCGCCTTCGAAAGCAACATTGCGCATGGCATCATTAAGATGCGTTAATGGTAATATTTTGCATATCGGCTGCAGCCAGGAAGGGAAAGCATCGATAGTAAAAAACGTTCCTGATAATAAAAATTGCGGCAGGGTGATCAGGTTGGCAAAAGGCGGAATGGAACTTTCGTTTTTTGAAAGCCCGCTTACTATAAATCCAAATCCCATAAATACCATCAACCCCAGGAAACTAAGAAATAACAATTCCATGAAAGTTATCCATCCATGAACCAGGGTAAAATTAAATATAAAATGACCTATCAGCAAAATAGTAACCGCGGTAATCAACTGAAACAAAATACGGCTCAGCGCTTCTCCTAAAACAATATAACTCCGGTTGATGGGTGTTGCAAAAAATCTTTTCAATACCAGGGTCTGACGTAGGTTAAAAAATATGAATGCTACTCCGAATACCCCTGCACTTAATAATGAAAAACCTAACTGTCCGGGTAATATAAAATCTATGGTGGTATACGTTCTGCCTTTAACCCTTTGTATGTTTTGGTTAATACTGGCAACCGTACTTGCTTCGGGATACAAATTTTTATCAATACTATTAATGATACCATTCAGCAAAGACTGCAGCACATAAATATTCTGCGGATTTACTGCATCGGAAGTTTTAATGTCTATGATATAAGCAGGTGATGTTTTAGTATTTTTGCGAAACTTGATAATAGCTGTTAACCGGCCCTTTTCAAGATCTTCATTCATATCGTTTTCAGGCTTTTTACTTATCGTTAAGCCGCTCACTTTTCGCATAACCTGGTAAACAGGATTTAAGGTGTCGGAATTTTTGTCAACGCTGATTCTTAATGATATCCCTCCCCCGCCTCCAACAAAACCAAATACCAG
>CAXSIE010000315.1:5710-6668 GCA_964237295.1 uncultured Flavihumibacter sp.
TATAAAGATCAAAGGAAAAGCAAAACTAAAAACAACAGCAGAAGGACTTCTGAATATTGATGTAAAGCTGGCTTTGGTTATTGCCAGCATAGCTCTGAAATGATTATAGGGCTGCTGCATACAGGAATTTTTATCTGGACTCACCAGGCCCGACAAATCTATTTGTTTATTTACCGTTGGCAAACTAATATTATCATTTATCCTGAAAGTTATTTGATGGCTGTCAGCTTTAAGCTAATAACTTTCAGCCTTATGAAGATTACTTTATCAGGCATATCTTTAAAATGCCCAGCCAGACTTAATTAATTATATCTATATTAGTGAGAACTTTATATCTAAATATGAAACTTTATATATTATTTTCCTAACGGTGGTATAATCCGGTGTCGTTAATAATAAGACATTGAGCCAGGGAAACAAACCAACATCCATGAACCAGACACAAGCATCGGCTGCACTTTTAAGACATGTAGTATTATTTAAATTTAAAGATGCCGCTACTCCGGCACAGGTTAAAGAAGTGCAACAGGCGTTCTCAGCCTTACCGGGAAAGATACCTTCCATAGTGAGTTACGAATGGGGAACCAATATCAGCCCTGAAAACCTGTCGCAGGGTTTCACGCATTGTTTCCTAGTTGCTTTTAAAAACGCAGCGGAGAGGGATGGTTACCTTATTCATCCGGCTCACAAAGAGTTTGGAACCATATTAAAACCCTATCTGGATAAGGTACTTGTGATTGATTTTATGGGAATGAACTAATTGTCTAAACTGTTAATGGAAGTGATTGCTATCAGCAGTCTGCAATACCATCTATCAGTAAGAAATACCAGGCATTGGTCTCCTTATAGCTGACGGCTGATAGCTAATAATATCAATCGGGGAATTACTTAAAAAAATAAATAACATTTTTCGGTGAACCGTCAAAATGCATTTTAAAACCTTTCTGCACAATATTAT
>CAXSIE010000316.1:0-2338 GCA_964237295.1 uncultured Flavihumibacter sp.
TTCAGGACATAGAACTTTAATTGAACATAAAGATGAATTTAATAAAGAGGTTGACGAATTTTTCAGTACTCCATTTCGTAAAAGATAATTTTCGCTAACAGTTTTGTTGTGCTTCCTCCTCTGAGCTTCTTTGTAGATTAAAAAACTTACCAATTCCAGTCACACTACAAAGTTGTATCTTTTAAACTTAAACGCGGTAGTTATGCAAAGCCCTATTTATTTTTTCAGAAGAATTAAATCTCATTACAAGTTGTTCGGCACCGAAGGAATTTCTTTTCTCTATAAAATAAAAACCAAAAAGAAATCTGTTATTGATATCAAAGTGCCCGGATATGCGCAACCTGTTTTTTTGCGCAATTCTACCGAAGATATCCCGATGTTCTATTATATTTTTCAGGCAAACGATTTTGAGTTCGATGCTGACACCACTCCGGAAGTGATCATAGATTGCGGTGCCCATATCGGTTTGGCAGCAGTGTTTTTTGCCAACAAATACCCCTCTGCAAAAATAATCTGCATCGAACCGGAAAAATTTAATTTTGAATTACTGGAAAAAAATACAAAGAGTTATCCCAATGTTATCTGCCTGAAATTTGGCATCTGGAACAAAAGCACCCATTTGAAAATTACTGATACAAACTCAGGCAACTGGGGCTTTCGCACTGATGAAACCGATCAGCCTGATAATGATACTGTTCCGGCCATATCTATAGATGAAATTATGAGCAGGTTTAATCTAGATAAAATTGATATATTTAAAATAAACGTGGAAGGAACCGAAAAGGAATTGTTTGAAAAGAATTATAGTAACTGGTTATCCCGAACCAGACTTATTTTCATAGAACTTCATGACCATTTAAAAGATGGATGTGCAAAATCTTTTTTTAAAGCACTGGCTAATTACAACTTTGCATTATATCCCAAAGGGTTTTACTTATTGATACGCATGTTAACATAAAAACAGCAGCTTTTCGAGTAATTTTTGAAGACTTGCAAACTTTAATGCTACTTTTTACTGCTTAATTTAACCGGTTTTGTGAAACAATAAATAACAATGATGGTTTATTGTTAAACATAAAGCTTTGATATATAAGGCATAACAAAGTAATTACTCGAAAAAAGCGGGAATTTCCCCCTATGGTTTGTCCTGAATTTTCTACAAAAATTCTCAAAGATCACTCTTACAACATCCAAAGCAGTTAGTATCATTACACCCGATGTGTGATTTTCAATCCTTTGCTATTTCAGGTTGCATGGAAAGCTTTTTGTAACTGTCTTTTTATTCAGTTCAGTTGAACTGATTACAAAATGCTTACATATTATCTCAAAAAATTAAAAGAAAATTATGCAATTAAAGAAATTAGTATTTACAGGATGTTTTTTTGCAGGACTGGCTCTTGCCGGATGCGACAAAACTACCAACAATAAGTTAAATGATACGGACAGGAATTTCATGTTGAAAGCCAGCGCCAGTAACACTGCAGAAATAGATGCAGCAACACTTGCCTCTTATAAAGCAACCAATGCTGCTGTAAAAGCTTTTGCAGATCATATGATTATGGAACACGGAATGGCACAAACAGAATTAAAAAATCTATCTGTTAATGTGGGCTATCCGGTTAAAGATAGTATAGATCCGGCTCACGTTGCTTTAAAAGCGCAGCTTTCTTTACTTTCCGGAAGGCAGTATGATTCCGCATACATATATGCCCAGGTAACGGACCATCAGGCAGCAGTTGATAACTTTAATAATGAACTGTCTAACGGCCAGCATAAGGATGTAAAGAATTATGCAAGCACCTATCTTCCTCACATTCAAATGCATCTTAAAAGCGCAGATAGCATTGCTACTGCTTACTATCACAGGTAAGGTTAAACATTCACAAAATCCGGAGGATCCAACCATGCAGAAACACAGCGATCGCATAGTTAAGATTTATTTTAAACCATTGTCTTTTCTCCTGGCTCTGTGGTTTTGGCTCTTCTGAAAGTTAGAAAGTAGGTTCCGGTATAATAAAAAAATTGCGGGAATTTTTCCCGCAATTTTTTTATTACTAACCTTGAATGTGTTTCTCATCAAGAGATGGCTGAAGTCATCTTTTTATTTTTTCTCTTTCATCATTTTCCACATTTTTACCGGCTTGCCGTCAATGTCCAGTTTGATAAGATACATTCCCGGCATCATCTGATTATTCAGGTTGATACTTAATATATTTGATCCAGCAGTGGTGTTTGAAAACAGCTGGCGTTGAACCATTCTTCCTCCCATATCATAAATACCTACCGTTACGTTCTTCGCAGTTGTTGAAGCGGCATACTGAATTTTTATATTATCAGT
>CAXSIE010000316.1:2348-6662 GCA_964237295.1 uncultured Flavihumibacter sp.
CAGTGAATGGATTGGGATATGCTTTAGTGATTACAGCATTGATTGCCGCTGCTTCAGCCGTTGTTTCCTGTATAGTGGTCAGAGAAGTTGATCTTTCAGTTGCCTTTGCACCTGGTGTAAAGTTCAACGCTGTAGCAGACAGCAACTGACGTTCGATGCCAGGGCCACTGTAATATAGCTGCATCGTTTCTCCACCATCTTTTTCAAAGAAAGTGATAGCCACCGGATACAAACCTGCCACAGGTATGTTAACGGTTTCCGATACGGAATTAGCACCATGTAATCCATCATTATTTACCAATGCAGTTGCAGCCGGATTGTAAAGCGTGTTCCAGTAAAACTTGCTTCCATCATCAGAGATTGTTTCGAAAGTATAGGTACCGGGAGTGGTGATGTTGATATAACCTTCCCACACAAAACCGAAGTTGTCATTTACACCCGTTGGCCTTACACTGATATCCGTTGTAGCGCTTGATCCTGTCTGAATTGCATTAAGTGTATCGAAGTTTGGCAGTGTGTTCCATGTACCCTGGTAGTAGCGGTATTTAAATCCGTTTGCTTTCGGTGTGCTCACTACTGTAAGAGCCGTTGTGAACGCTGACATATTGTTTGCAAGGTCAAGAGCCTTGATGGTAAAGGTATTTGACTGGCCGGCAGTAAGTCCGGTTAAGCGATAGGTGTTGCCGGTTACCGTTGTTTTTTTAACATTGTTTACGTAAACATTGTAACCTGTTACACCTATGTTATCCGCAGCGTTATCCCATGATATGTCCACAAAAGTATCGGTAGTCAGTATCGCTTTTACGTTAGCAGGTACAGTTGGTGCAACACTGTCCGCCGGCAATACAAAAGCTCCGGTGAATGCTTCATTTGGAATCAATTGTCTTGCTATACCAGGACCCGTCCAGTAAACCTGCATGCTTTCTCCGCTGTTCTTTTCAAAGAACGTTATCGCTATCGGATAGGCGCCTGCGGCAACGGTTACAGAACCGGTAGCAGAGGCAGGACCGTGAACACCGTCATTGTTTACCAAAGCCGTAGCAGTGGGTGCGTATGTTTTATTGAAGTACAGCTTGCTGCCGTCATCGGAAATGGTCTCGAAAGTATAAGTGCCTGCTGTTGGCAAACTGATGCTGCCTTCCCAAACATAACCGTAATTATCACTCTGGTTACGGCTTGTAATGATGTCAACATTTGATGTATACCCTGTTTTAACAGGTACCAGTGCGCTGAAATCCGGCAACAGATCCCAGGTGCCTTCATAATATTTGTAAGTAAGTCCTGAAGTGATGTTTGTAGTTGAAGTAGTCAACGCATTGCTGAATGCGGAAGCATTACCTGCAAAGTCAAGCGCTTTAACGGTGAACACATAAGATGTGCCTGCGATAAGGCTATCCGCTGTTATACCCGTAGCAGTGGTAGTGTACTTTTTAGTGCCGTTCACATACACATCGTAACCTGTAACACCTACATTATCTGTTGAAGCCGTCCATGTAAGATTGATGAAAGTGCTGTTGATAACCGCTGCTGTTACATTTGCGGGTGCAGTAGGTGCAACATTATCCGCAGGCAGTTGGTAAACAAAAGCCGCGTTAGGGATCAATTGCCTTGTGATGGATGCGCTGCTCCAGTAAACCTGCATGGACTGACCACCATCTTTTTCAAAAAATGTTATAGAGATTGGATAGTAACCTGCTGATGAAACGGTCACGGTTCCTGTTGCGGTTGTAGCACCATGCAATCCGTCGTTGTTAACCGTTGCAGTAGCAGTTGGTACATACAATGAATTAAAGTACAGTTTGCTGCCATCATCAGATATTGTTTCAAAAGTGTAAGTACCTGCTGAAGGGACGTTGATATATCCCTGCCAAACAAATCCGAAGTTATCATCAACGCCAGCAGTTCTTACACTAATATCAACGTTGGCTGAAATGCCGGTTTTGAAGGGAGTGAGTGTGTTAAAGTCAGGAAGAACATCCCATGATCCCTGGTAGAATTTATAATTAAGACCGGTAGATGTAGCGGCTGTTTTTGCTGATACCGCTGTGCTTGCGGCAGATACGTTGCCGGCAAAGTCGCGTGCTTTTACAGTAAATGAGTAAGTAGTATTTGCAACCAGGCTATCGGCTGTAACAGTAGTTTTTGCAGTAGTATATTTTTTAACACCACCCACATACACGTCATAAGCCACAACTCCAATATTATCGGTAGCGGCAGTCCAGCTAAGGTCAATAGAAGTGTTTCCTAAGAATGTTGTTTTTAAAGCTGTAGGAACAGTAGGAACTGTAACATCGGTTGGCAAGCGGAAAGCCTGTGTGAAAGCGGAGTCAGGAATCAACTGGCGTGCAATGCCAGGGCCAGTCCAATAAACCTGTATCAACTGTCCGCTGTATTGTTGAAAGAATGTAATAGCTATTGGATGCATACCGGTATCAGTTACGTTAACAGTTCCGGTTTTTATGATAGCACCGTGAACGCCGTCATTATTTACGATCGCAGCAGCACCAGGTGAGTAGAATGAATCAAAATAAAACTTACTGCCGTCATCGGAGCTTGTTTCGAATGTGTAGGTGCCGGCAATTTTTATATTGATATAGCCTTCCCAAACCAAACCATAATTCATAATAACACCTGAAGGTCTAACGGTGATGTCTGTATTGGCAGTAGCGCCTGTTTTAACCGGTGCAAGTGTGCTAAAGTCTGGAAGCATGCTCCAGTTGCCTTCGTAATAATGATATTTAAGGCCGTTTATTTTGCTTGTTGCAATAGCGGCGCTGCTGAAACCGGAAACATTACCGGCCTGGTCGCGTGCTGCCACTGAAAAGGAGTAGGAAGTGTTTGGTAAAAGGCTGTCTGCACTGATACTTGTAACGGTAGTGGTGTATTTTTTAAGGCCGTTTACATAAACGTCGTACGCAGTAACGCCCACATTGTCTGTTGAGCCTGTCCATTCCAGGTCGATATAATTGCGGCTGGTGAAAACTGCTTTTAAATTAGCAGGTACTGAGGGTGCTATACTATCAGAAGCAGGCTGTAACGATACTTCCGTGCTTAAGCCGGAAGCGCCCGTTGCATTTACCGCTCTTATTATATAAAAGAAATTATAATTGTTAGAGACAGCACTGTCTGTGTAGGTTGTAACATCTGCGCCGGTGATGTAAGCAAGGGTATAAGGCCCGCCTGCCTGAGCGGCACGGTAAATTTCAAAACCTGTTTCGTTTGATACGGGCTTTGTTACATCTGTCCAGTTAAGTTTAATGCTTATGGAAGATATGCGTGTGAGTGTAAGGTTACGTGCTGAATCTGGTTTTGGTGTGCCGACAGCGCTGATAACACTGAACACCGGGGAGAAAGTGGCGCTGCAATTAGTTGCCTTGGCAATATACTGTCCTGCAGGGGCTGCGTAAGTGCGTGCGTTGCTCACCATTACACTGTCACCAGCTCTTCTCCATTCGTAAGTAGCATATCCTGCGGGAAGCTCCAACGGAGTGGTGGTGCTACCATCGGGAGCAGGTAATACCTTACTCTTAATACCTGTTATGGAGATTGAAGGCGATGTTGTAAGAGGCAATGATGTTATTACAGCAGGTACCAGTGACCATTCAGACCAGGCACCACCGGCAACACGCCTGAAGCGGGCGCGGTAACTACCCAGTTGGGTACCAATAATATCGTTGGTATTTGAATTAGGAATAATTACACCATTCACCTGCCATTGGTATTCGGCAAAACCTTGCGTGATACCCATTTTTGCGGTAACGGCATTTTCACAAAATTGATTCTTCTTATTAAAAATTATAGGATTGGCAGTATGTGCATTATTCCAATAAGGAAGCAGCCATGTTTCGGTCCACATGCGCTCCCAGGTATCATGACCTAAGGAAGGATAAAAATTATACCTGGTATCACCACCCTTAGCGTTCAATGTATCAACGTAAGTAGTTACTACATCTTGTCCGGGACTGGTATCAAGTCCGCCCGAAGCAACCCAAAATGGAATATGAATCACATTATCAATAGTTCCCTGTATTAATTGAATCAATGCAGGAGAGCTTGCAATAACAGTAGAAACCCTTTGAGGGAAGTTTGCCGCATAAGACATGGCTCCGAATGCGCCATTCGATAAGCCCATTGCGATCACTTTATCAGGGTCAGCTCTTACATACTTTTGCATGGAATCGAGCACACTATTAATACGGGTATAATATGAATAATCCCAGGCAGTAGCACTAACCTGTGGAAATAACAAGAACGCATCGAACTTGCCGGAATCAATCTTAGCCTGGAAAGGCTGTGCACCCCAGTATAAATGGT
>CAXSIE010000317.1:0-1642 GCA_964237295.1 uncultured Flavihumibacter sp.
ATTATTGAAAGTTTGTCCGGATTTAAGCCTGCAAACAAAACATACTAAAATTGAATTCCTGCATTCGGATCATTTTCGTGCCATCAAACATTTGACGGTTATATCCGGATAAAGATACGGTAGCATCGTTCACCTATTAAAGATAGATTTTATGAATAGAAAAGTGCTTAACGACAACCAATTTCAACAAGCGTTCCAGGCGCAAGGTTATGTAAAATTGCCCCTGCTCAGTGCAGAAGAGGTACAGGCCATCTTAGCATTTATTGAAACGCTTCAACCTGATGACTCGTTCCGTCCGAAGGGTAATAATAAGTATAATCCATCAACCTATCATTGCTCTTTTTTAGATACCAATGTGGATTATAAAAGAAAGGTAAGAGAATTCCTGGTGTCCATCTTTAAGCCGCATACCGATAAAATCCTTTGTGGTTACAAAATTTTAAATATTAATTTCTACGTAAAGCAACCGGGTTCAGGCATATTTCAAATTCATCAGAACTGGCCATCCACTTCTATTGACGATACTTCCGTAACGGTATGGTGTCCATTACTGGATGTGGCCGGGCATAACGGGGGCATACAGGTGGTGGAGGGAAGCCATAAAATAATACCCGATATTGCCAGTATTCATGCGCCGATATTTTTTAACCAGTTCAAATCGGAACTTATTCATGATTATCTGAAGCCCATACCAATGAATGCAGGTGAAGGGTTGGTATTTGATGACAGCCTGATACACTGGTCTTCAGAGAATAACAGCGACAAACCCCGTTTTGCCATCCAGATAGAGATGTTGCCTGATGAAGTTACGCCACGTTATTATCACTACGACAAAGCAACAAACCGCTTCGAAATCTTTGAAGTTGACGCGGAATATTATATTAATCACAACATGTCCGACCTGGTAGAACGGCCTAAGGGAATTCGTTCATTGGGCTATCTGGAAAATAATAATAAAGAACTGAGTTTGGAAGAATTTAACATGAAGATGAACGAAGGTCCAAAAACAAGAGCGGCGTTGTATAAATCATAAAGTATAAATTTTGATAATGCGGAAAGTATTTGTGGAGGAATCACTTCAGAGCCATTTTGAGAGAAACGGGTATGTAAAAATACAACTCCTGGATGCATTTTCAATAGAAGTGCTTAGCCAACTCTACTCCAACCTGACCGAGGATAAAACACCTAACGGCTTTTTCTCTACAATAGGTGAAACCAACCCATTTGTGGATGTTCCCGGCAGTGAGTTCTTGTATAAACAAGTTCCTTATGAACCAATTCATCAACCTCTTGAAGAACTGCAACAGTTAGATAACAAAAAGCAACATGCAGTTACGATCGATAAAGCCAAAACAGGATTTTTTAAAAAGTTCTTAATAAATTTTCAATGAACGTATCCGATACTGCAGTAAATTCAAACGCTGCCGATGGTATATTGGAATTAACACAAACCATTGAAAGGGGACTCAGGTATTTATCAGGAGAACAGTTAATAACCGGCGAATTCAAATCGTATCGCTCTTCCGATCCTCTGATGCAGGAAGAATGCGTTTTTGATAGCTCTCCTTTTTCCAATGCGCTGATATCTTATTCGCTGAGTTTTTGCGATGCCCCGGTTGCCCAAAAAATGATTGCCCGGTCT
>CAXSIE010000317.1:1652-6649 GCA_964237295.1 uncultured Flavihumibacter sp.
AAATGGAAAACCACGGTATCTGGCGTTATTGGACTTCGAAACATCCGTATCATAAAAGCATACCACCCGACCTGGATGATATCGCTTGTATTTCCGCCATCCTTGAACAAAACGATGTGTCATTTCCTGACAATAGGGAAGTAATATTAGCAAATAGAAATTCAAAAGGTTTATATTATACATGGATCGTACCGCGGATGAAGTATCCTAGAAACTTAACTTATTTAAAAGTTGTTTTAAGAGAAGCGTTAAAGCCGGTAAGCCTCTACTACTTCTGGAAAAACAACGAATCGGAACCCAATGATATTGATGCCGTTGTTAATTGTAACGTGTTATTTTATTTAGGCGAGAGGTCAGAAACCAAACCCGTTATTGATTACCTGATACACCTTATACAAAGCAATAAAGAAGAAGGCTGCGACAAATGGCACCTCAGCCCATTTAACCTTCAATATTTTCTTTCAAGAAATTATTTAGCAGGAGTTTCCGAGTTTGAAATTATCCGGCAGGAATCAATTAATAAATTGTTGACTACTACCCGTTCAGTATCACATGAAAAAAATAATATACTTGAAATAGCCCTTGCAAGTTGCGCATTGCTTAATTGGAACTGCCCTGTCAATGAACTTAATCCTTATATCGCTCAGATTCTGGAGTTTCAGGAGCAGTCTGGTTCCTGGCCTATTTTCCCTTTGTTTTATGGTGGGCCGAAAAAATATTATGGTTGGGGCTCGCGCGAAATTACTACCGGCTACTGTTTAGAAGCCCTGATTCGCTACTCGAAAATTATTCAAAACCGCAGCAATTGATCAATGAAAAAGAACTTCATCAATTGTTAACAATTAACACTATCTTACATTTCCATTCAAAAGAAATAAATTGTTTCTTTTACAATTTTCTCTGATCCCTTCAAATACCACCTTTATCTTAATGTCTTATAGTTACTAGTTCTCAGTAATCCCGTTCATCCTCGCAAAGATCATTTTTATTCAAAGAATTAAATGATTTTATGTACGAGCCTTTGCGGGTAATTATTATTTTGACTTTTGTAACACTAATTTCATCTTGTAAGAAAATGGAAATTGATTCCCTTACTTCTTCAACTAATAAGCCTGACACGCCATTGCCGGAAGTATTAAGTAAAGAAGATGGTGCCTATAAGCTGGCATGGTCCGATGAATTTAACATGGATGGTTTGCCTGACACCACAAAATGGGGCTATGACCTGGGAGGAAACGGATGGGGAAATAACGAACTTGAATATTATACAAAGCAACCTCAGAATGCCAGGGTAGCTGATAATAAACTTATTATTGAAGCCAGGAAAGAAATTTACAATGGTAAAACATACTATACATCGGCAAGATTGATTACAAAATACAAAGCGCATTGGACTTACGGCAAATTTGAAATCAGGGCTAAAATTCCAAAAGGAATTGGAACGTGGCCGACGATTTGGTTGTTGCCGGCAAATGATCCAAGGAACTGGCCGATGGATGGAGAACTGGATATTATGGAGGCTGTAGGTTATGAAGATAATATAATTCATGGTACAGCTCACAACCTTTTGTATAATGGCGGTAATGGACTTTTTAAAGGAGGAAGCATTCGTGTTCCTGACGCTTCCGATTCGTTTCATGTATATTCAATGGAATGGACAGAAAAAAAAATAACCTGGTTTGTTGATGGTAGTCCTTATTTCGCTTATAACGATCCCGGTGTTGGTGCAGGCGGATGGCCTTATAATAAAGAATTTTATTTGATCCTTAATATTGCTATCGGCGGTAATTACGGGGGGAGAAACGGTATTGATGATTCAATCTTTCCTCAGCAAATGGTGGTGGACTATGTAAGGGTTTATCAAAAAACGCACTAACTCTTTTTTAACCACAGAGGGAAACCTGGAGGAGAAGAAAAGGTTACACAGAGGACGCTCTCTGTGTAACCTTTTCTTCTCCTCTTGGTTTTCCTCCGTGGTTAAAAAAAGACTTGAAGGTTCTAAACTTTAAAAACAACCTGCAGCACTCTTTAGAAATCCTCCAGGTGTTAACCGGGAATAAGGCAATATGAAAAAGCAAGAGGATAAGCACCGAAGGTTGCTCCCACGCAACAGATGAGAGTGTAGATAATGGCAGGAATACCTGATAATACTCATTCATAAATATCCTGTATGCAGCGGCTGTTGGCCTTATTAATACTGTTGTTACTTTCCATTGTTTATATAATCCAATCAGGTACAGAAAATAAAAAAACATAATTATCGCCGGCAACAGCAATTTGAAACTAAACAACAATAGTACAAACGCCAAGAATTCAATGCCCATCAAAACATTACCTATTATAAAAATTTCTTTCTTGTTGAGGCGCTGCACAATTGTTTTGGTGCCGCTAAGCAGGTCCTTTTCCAGATCATGATATTGGTGCCATAAAATTCCCCGCAGTCCAAAACAAAATGACCAGGCACCAATGAAAATCAGCCGGTAATAATCAACAGCTTGCCGGGTTCTGAAAAATAAAAACGCAGCCATAAAAAGAGTAGGGAATAGCTGTGAACCGGCAGCATCTGCAACAATACCGATGACTCCTTTTTTCTTTAATCTGAAAGGAGGCAGCGAATATAAAGTAAAACATATATAGCAGGAAATATACAGCAGCATCGTTAACCTGTTCGATGCATAATAACAAGAAAAAATAGTGCCCGCTATAAAGGGAATGGCTACAAAGCTTATCCTTTTAAAAAAAGGGTATCCTGCCAACCTGTTATTTTTTCCTGCAATGGCGTCATCTGCAATATCCGTAGCGTCATTAAGGATACTGACATATGCAGCCCCGGTTATCAATGATAATAACAAAATAATTAAATCTACAGACAGGTTGATGAAATGGTCTCCGGAGTCAGCTATCACCATATATCCAATGGCAAGTATAGGAGGGAATTTATATTCCCACCATTCGTTGGATCTTATAACGTTAAGAGCGTTCATATATGCACTAAAATAGTGGAACAGGTGTGTTCAATGCGGTGCGGTTACGCCTTTCTCCATGGTATCCATCTGTGGTTTGCGAAATGACAGTTTTAGAAAAATGCGGCTGTTCATTATTTTTTTTATCGACATCACAAAAACCAGCGAGGTATTCATGGTAAAAGCTCTTTTCAAAAGATTAAAGCTGATATTAAATTGTTTACATACCATCAGGTGATGGTAAGCCAGGTTAACAACATGGGATATGTAATCTTTTTTAAAGGTTTTGATTTCTTTTTTTGAAAGAAGTAATTTAACCCTTGAAAACAAGATCTCTTTGTCGTGAACCCAAAAGTCATTTGTAAGATCGGCGAAGTTTCTTCCATCATAAATATTTTGACCGTCAAGGTATTTACTCCATAATACCTGTCTTGTAAAAGCGGCTTTGCAGGATTTATTAAAGATCATGTTCATCAGCATACTCCAGTCGTCGGTAATACGCAAATTGCCATCATCCCATGTAGCCTGCATGGAAGAACGTTTTATTAACAGGGAAGAGGAGGGAGAGGGGCAGCCGGTAAGATATATCTCTCTTAACTTTTGATTGTTAAGCATGATCCATTCTTCAGAAGATTCCCTGAGGGTACTTCTTAAATCATCGCATATGGTAAATCTTTCAACCAACTGGCCATTGCCCAGTTCCTGCATCCAGTTGGTAAAAACAAAATCCAGTTGGTTGCGTTCGATCATTTCAACACATTTTTCTAAAAAGTCTTCATGCCATACATCATCTGAATCAAGGGAGGCTATATATTTTCCTTTGGCAAGCAGTAATCCGTGATTTCTTGCCCATCCCTGTCCGCCGTGAGGTAACTGCAAGTATTCAACAGTTGAATAATTTTTAATTATAGAAGCTGTATTATCTGTTGATCCGTCATCTGCAACAATAATCTGTACATTGGCATAAGTTTGCTTCAACACACTTTCAATTGCGGCGATAACTTTTGTGGCCCTGTTGTATGTGGGAATGATTACAGTTACGAGTGATGCGCTATGCATTCAAAATGTCTTTTAATGAATCAGCAAATTTTTCTTCCGGGCAGTCAGGAATATTTTCATTCATATAAGTCAAAGCATTGTTACCTATAGCATCCCAATTGGTTCTTGCATTCCACGCGCGCTCCATTGCTTCATCGAAAGATTCTTCATTTGGATGGCCTACAAAACCTGTGATCCCATCAGTTACCAGTTCAGGACTGCCACCCCTGGTTGAAACAATAGACATCCTGCCGCAGGCCATAGCTTCCAGTAAAACCAAAGGGGTTCCTTCGCTTCTGGATGGTAATACCAGGGCATGATAATTCTGCCATAATTGTTTTATATCATTTGCATAGCCGAAGAACTCAACATTTTTTACCCCAAGCAATGCAGACATTTCTATAAGTCCATCTTTATCATTACCGGATCCAATAAATGATATGCTCACAGGCCTGTTCTTCCATTTTGGCATGGCCATGATTCTTATCAAAATATCCTGTCCCTTATCCAGTAAAAAATAACGCCCTACACATGCAAGCCGGTATCCGTTCTTAATGGTTGGCATAGCTATTTTTTTCCGGCATATGGTAACCGGGTTAAATACTATTTCCGCATTAGGGAACCTGATACCAAATTGTTCCTCTGTCAACAATTTATTCTGCTTTGAAATAAAATAACACTTTGCGGCTTTCTGATAAACCCTGATACTGGCTTTACGATCCGGATAGTGAGGCCACATAAAATCCACCGCTTTCTGGGCAATAAGAACATAAGGGATATTCATTTCCATACACAGGTAGCCAAGGTCTAAACCATCGAAATTGATGCCTTGTGCTATGATTACCAGGTCGGGCTTACTAGATTTAAATAAAAAAGCCAGATGAGATAATTTATCGTGAGGAATGATTTTCGGCTCCGACATCAATCTGTTAGAGATTCTGGTTTTAAGGCGTTGTAAATAAGAAATGCTGGGGATCTCCAGTTCCTGAAGCGCAA
>CAXSIE010000318.1:0-2826 GCA_964237295.1 uncultured Flavihumibacter sp.
ACAATGTGCTGATAAACGGCGTTTTTTATGCAGCCAACCAATTATACGGTATAACTTTTAAGGAACGGCATGACCTTCCTGTTTACCAGAATGATGTCAGGGTGTTTGAAGTGTATGATAAAGACAGTTCAACGATTGGTTTGTTCTATTGCGACTACTTCAAACGCGATAATAAATCGGGCGGCGCCTGGATGAACAACCTGGTAGGCCAGACAAAACTGTTAGGTACAAAGCCCGTAATTTATAACGTATGCAATTTCACCAAACCGGCGGCAGGACAGCCGGCGCTGATAAGCTTTTCAGATGTTACCACCATGTTCCATGAATTTGGCCATGCCCTCCACGGATTTTTCGGAAGCCAAAACTATCCTACACTGTCGGGGACCAATGTTGCCCGTGACTTTGTAGAATTTCCTTCGCAGTTCAATGAGCACTGGTCGCTGGATCCCATCGTACTGAAACATTACGCCATTCATTATCAAACAAAAGAGCCAATGCCGCAGGCACTGGTTGATAAAATTAAAAAAGCAGGCACGTTTAACCAGGGTTATAAACTAACCGAAGCATTGGCTGCTTCTGCACTCGACATGCAATGGCACACACTTTCACCGGACCTGCCCCTGCAGGATGTTGACAGTTTTGAAAAAGCAGCCTTAAAGAAATCGCATCTCGATTTATCCCAGGTTCCTCCCCGCTACCGTTCCAGTTATTTTCTTCATATCTGGGCTAATGGATATGCGGCAGGATATTACGCTTATCAGTGGACGGAGATGCTGGATGATGATGCCTATTCCTGGTTTGAAGAAAACGGAGGATTAACCAGGACAAATGGCCAGCGTTTCCGCGACATGATCCTTTCCCGCGGCAATACAGAAGATTACGGAAAAATGTTCCGTGATTTTCGCGGGCATGATCCCGACATCCTTCCAATGCAGAAAAACAGGGGGCTGGTAAATAAGTAAGCGCGCATGCAGGCCACCAAGACACAAAGGCACAAAGAAGCACTAAGAAATTTCTTCGTGTTCCTTCGTGCCTTTGTGTCTTAGTGGCCTGCATGCGTCTGCTATATTCGATACGCGGCTATAATCGAGGGAATGCTATTTGTACTGAATATCACTAATCTTAAAAATGATTAAAAAGAAAAAATCCATTTGGGTTGGCGTGCTGGTAATTGCTGTAGTCATCATTGGCTGGCTTTGTTTTCACTTTATAAAAAATGAAAATGAACTCTCAAATACTGATAAAAATATAGCTACTGATTCAATTGGCAGACTGTGGTATAAAAGTGCTGTTATTTATACATTAGATGTTGAAATGTTTAAAGATTCGGATGGAGATGGAATAGGTGATTTCAGGGGACTCACACAACAATTGGATTATATTGATTCATTGGGTGCAAACGTTATCTGGCTGGCTCCTTTTCAGCCAACACCTAACCAGGATGATGGCTATGATGTTACCGATTTTGTTGGTATAGATACAAGACTGGGCACACTGAAAGATTTTAAAGCTTTTATGGCCGCCGCCAACAGGCGCCGTATCCGTGTTATTATGGATCTTGTGGTGAACCATACCTCCATTGAACATACCTGGTTTAAACAGGCAAGAATACATGAATTGTCATCTTACAGAAACTGGTACACTTGGTCAAAAGAAAGACCAAAAAATTATAATGCAGGAATGGCGTTCCCGGGAGTTCAGAAAGAGACCTGGACTTATGACAGCCTTGCAAAAGAATATTATTATCACCGCTTTTATGATTTTCAGCCCGACCTTAACATGCAAAATCCTTTGGTTCAGGCTGAGGTTCGAAAGATCGTTAAATACTGGATCGATATGGGTCTCTCAGGATTCAGGCTTGATGCAGTAACCGCTGTTATAGAAGTGCCTAAAACAAAGGGAGAAAAACCAGATCATCAGTTTGAAATACTAACACAGTTAAGAACTTATATCGACAGCATAAAGAATGATATAATAATGATCGGAGATGCTAACGTATTGCCAAAAGAAACCAAACCATATTTTGGCACTAATGGTAATGCAATGCGGATGCTGTTTAACGGGTACGTTAACCAGCATTTATTTTATGCCCTGGCTACCGGGGATGCAAAACCGCTGAAGCAGTCACTGGAAGCAACGGAAAACATTCCTACAACTGCTGAATGGATACAATTCCTGCGTAATCATGATGAGCTTGACCTGGGAAGACTGAGCAAAAGAGAACGCAACCAGGTATATGAAAAATTCGGACCAGAAAAGATCATGCAGTTGTACGAAAGAGGTATTAGAAGAAGGCTGGCACCTATGATGAATAATGACCGCAAACTTATAGAGCTTGCCTATAGCACTTTGTTTTCATTGCCGAGCACACCTGTTATCGGGTATGGTGATGAGATTGGAATGGGTGATAATCTTGAATTGAAAGAGCGCGGATCAGTAAGAACGCCGATGCAGTGGAGTTCGGATACGGCAGGCAATTTCTCCTCCACCGGCAATGCAATCGTACCGGTTATTGATACAGGCAAATATGGTTACAAGAGCATTAACGTAAACACTGAAACAAAACAACCGAATTCCTTATTAAACTGGACAAGATTGATTATTAAAGTTCATAAGCAATGTCCTGAAATTAGTTTTGGTAACAGGAAAATCCTGGAAAAAGGCAATGCTCATATACTTGCTATCAAGTATGAATGGCTTGGAAAAAAATTATTGGTGATTCATAACTTTAGCAAAGAGAGCCAGAAGCTTAGCTTCACTAAAAGGGAAGCCGGCGGAAGTAAACTTATTAATTTATTTTCTTCGGGCGAGAATTTAAAAACAGGC
>CAXSIE010000318.1:2836-6647 GCA_964237295.1 uncultured Flavihumibacter sp.
TATGGATACCGGTGGTATAAGGTGCAGCCTTAAAGAATTTTTATAACCACAGAGATCCTGTGGTTATAAAAAAACGTAAGCTCAATGATCTCGTTATTTACTCCGCCTCCAACTTAAAAGTTATAGGCTGCTTCTTATATGATTTCACCTTACGTCCATTCTGGATTGCCGGTTCCCATTTACCACTCTTCCTGATAACCCTTACTGCTTCTTCTCTCAATCCGCCGGTGGCTGGTCCGCTGATGGCTTCAACATCACTTACATTGCCGTCCATATCAACAATAAACTGAACGGTAACCGTTCCCTGTAAATTGCTTTCCTGGGCATCACCAGGGTACCTGAAAGTTTTATTTAAATACCGCATCCATGCAGATGTGCCTCCGGGATAATTCGATTCAATTTCAACTTTAGTAAAAATTATATCACGTTCAGGGGCATCAGTTTTCGGTGCAGCAATAATGCCTCTTTTATCTTCAGCAACAGGAGGTGCCATACCTTCATCTTTGGTACCAGATGAATTAATAAGTCCGATACGTGCATCTTCAATCGCTTCATTTTCCGGAGGTCGCTGGTCTTCCGGTACATCCTGGTCTTTAACAATAAGCGGCACTACATTTTTTATCATTGCTACTTTAGGCGGTTCCGTTTTAACCTTTGGTGGTATTACTACTTCCTGTTTAGGTTCTATCTTAGGAACTTCTGTTAATGTAACTTCACCATCGATCCTGTCGGGCAATGAGCTGCCTGAAAATCTGTTGGCAAACATATAACCGGTGATCAATAAAAAAAGAATAACAACCGTTATCATTGCCGCCTTCATCATACGGTTGTTATAAGTCTTGCGTAACTCATAAGCACCGTACTCTTTGTTACGTCCTTCAAAAATAATGTCCAGTAAATCTGAGCTGAGAATTTTATTTACTTCCATAAAAATGATTTTCAATTAAGAGTCCGATTCTTAAAAGTTCCACATCATTATTATGGTTATAACGCTGTTGTTTTAAAATTATAAATACTTACATTAAGTATGGAATTTTAAAATAAAAACATCGGCTTATATAAAAGCGTGCCGGTAATTAGTTTATTGATAAAACGTTGATGATGCATTTTTGTCCACTATAGTTAATAGCATATGGAACGGTTCCATTTGTAAAGGGTGTTCCTGAAGCTATGAGATGAACCGTATGTATGCCTGTTGTTCCAAAAAAGCCTTCTCCCTTAAAACTGATTCCGTTAACGGTATCAGACGTTATCAGGTAGGTACCCACTGCAATAACATCAATATCCAGATAAATATAATTGGAGGAATCTACTGCTACACTTTTTCTAAATACTCCGCTTGAACCCGAAGGCATACAATCACCACCGAGCGTTTTTATAGAGCCTAAGGAAAGACCCTTTTTTGTATTTCCAAGGGAATATTCCCGCTGACATGAAATTATTATGAAAAGGTTTATAACCAAAAAGCTCAGAAAACCTATTGATTTCATAGGGTACATTTTAAACAATTATCAACGAATTTGCTGTTATAGATATTGCCGGTCTCAGGTTTACTTATACTGTTAATTGCTGCATTTTTTACCACGGATTATTTTTTCCCACGGCGGGTTATTGGCTTACCATACTTTATCTTCATTTCATCTTTTCTGCTGATCTTTTTATTCATCTTGCTGTTCTTTGCTGATTTTTCATGGAAAGATGCACCACAATCAATCCTTTCAGGCACTTTAACCTTTATCTCTTTCATCAATACTTTTGGCTGTTCATCTTCCGTAAGCTCCGTAGATATCTGAAGGTGAGAAGGCAGCACTGAAAATGGAACTTCAAATTTCATAAAGCTTTCTATATCCTCCAGCCGGTCTTTTTCTTTTCCGGTTATAAAACTGATGGCTATACCTTTTTTATCTGCGCGTCCTGTTCTGCCTATACGATGAATATAATGCTCCGGCACTTCCGGCAAATCAAAATTTATAACATGAGTAACTTCAGCAATGTCAATTCCCCTTGCAACAATATCTGTTGCTATAATAAATTTATACGTTCCCTGTTTGAATTGCCTAACGGTATTGAACCGGTGATTTTGTTCCTTGTTTGAATGAATAACACCCGCAGCATCAGGATAATCCGATTGCAATTGTTCAAATAGCTGGTCGGCGACTTTTTTAGAAGAGACAAATACCAGCACTTTACTCATTGCTTCATCTTCCGCAAGCAGCAGGCTTATCAGATTTACCTTTGTATAAAAGTTAGGGACTTTATATGCAGACTGAATAATATTCTCAACAGGAGTGCCGGCCGGCGCAGCTTCTATTTTTACAGGATTGTTAAAGTATAGGTTCATCAGGTCAACTACGTCCCCGATAAGTGTAGCAGAGAATAACAGGTTTTGCCGGGAAGGCTGCAGCAGGTCCAGTATGTTTTTTAATTGTGTACGAAAGCCCTGATTCAGCATTTCATCCACCTCATCGATAACCAGTTTTTTTATCGACCTTATTTTAAATGCACCGGCAACTGCAAGATCATACAACCTGCCCGGTGTTGCTACCAGTACATCCATCCCATTAAGCATCTCCAGCTTTTGAGTATTAATATTGGCACCTCCATACACACCTATTACATCAAGACTTAGATAACTGCTTAATTTTTTCACCGTTTCAACAACCTGGACTACCAGCTCACGGGTTGGCTCCACAATCAGGATCGTAGGATCTTTGTCTTTCGAATATTTCCACTGATTAAGCAGCGGCAGTAAATAAGCCAGGGTTTTTCCAGTACCCGTCTGTGCTATGCCACATACATCCGCGCCACTCATAACCACCGAAAAAACTTTTTCCTGTATCGTAGTTGGTATGGTATAACCAAGATCAGTAAGAGCCGTTAACAATTGTTTTCTTAGATTAAGATCTTTAAAGTTCATGTATGATAAATAAAACGCGAAGGTAGTGTTAAGTTAAGCAGTAAGTAATGTATAACTGCTATCAGCAGTCAGCTATCAGCAGTTAGCTAATTACAGGCTTCTTAAACATTCACATTTCTAAACGCAACGGTTTGAATAAAATATTGTCATAATAGAAAAGTGATGTATGAATCGTTCTACCTGTCTTATGATGATGTTATTATTGTTTGCGGTTGCATGCCGGAAATCTGCCAACAAAGATATAGGCCCGGTTATGCTTACAGGTAAATGGACCTTCACCGAAAATTTCTATAGCACAGGGGGACTGGGTGAGTGGCATCCTGCGCAACCTGCCAACCAGGTTATTGAATTTAAACCGGATGGCTCTTTCAGTGGTGCTGCCAATTTTTTAAGCGGAGCCACAAGCTATGAAATAGTAGACAGCGCCAAAGTAAGGTTCGGACCGGCTTCTCTTCCGGCGGGTTTTCGTTTAATGATATACGACTTGAAATCTGCCCCTGGAACCCTTGTTTTATACCCCGCTGATCCTATTTGTATTGAAGGATGCAGTTATAAATTCAGGCGCTGAACTAAATCCACTTACAGCTTAATAAACACCTTCTTCCGGTAAAGCACCCATGCAGGAATAAAATTAATACAAACAAAAAACAAGGCGTACAACAAACTGGCAAACCTGGGGTCCGATCCTGCATGAGTCATTGCCTGCACTGCACGGTCATTCAGTGTAATGCCGCCGGGCTTTGCCACATAAAATAACAATGCCCATACATCTGCCAGGAAATATACTGCAATGGCATTGGCACCGAAAACAATGCCCGGAAACGTACCTTTTGTTTTGCCTTTGATATCTATAACAAAATAAAAGGCGCCAAACAACAGTGCCGCAAAGCCGGA
>CAXSIE010000319.1:0-4534 GCA_964237295.1 uncultured Flavihumibacter sp.
AAAGCTTGACCATTTTGGATTTGGACAGTAACCTATTGAGCAGCTTGCTTGAACAGATAGGGAATTTGGAAGACTCGAACAGGCTTGATTTGAAAAATGGCCAATTAAGCGGCTTGCAGGAAGAACTATTTTTAATTAAATCATTCAATTTCCTTGAAGGACGGATCAATAAAAACTCGGATTTTTATAGAATTGAAGTAAATACAACAGCACATAGCTTGTTAGACACACTTAAATATGATGATTTTAAGAAGTTTGGCTCAGACCATTTTGAAAATGTAGAAAACATATTCCTGAACCGATCAAAAAAAGATAAAGAGTTAGCAGGGAAGTTGTCAAGTTTTTATGGTAATCGTTCCTGGCATTTGTTATTTGCTTCTACATTCAAAGATGCAGAGCAGGCGGCAAAAAAAGGCTTAACAATTGGGCCTGCTAATATATGGATCAAAACTAACCTAGCCCATTCTTTGCTTTTTCAAGGCCATTATGAAGAAGCACTAAAGGTATATCAGGAGTTGAAACTCCTTAAAGATGCAAATGACAAATCTTATGCTGCTATTTGCATTGAAGATTTAGATAAACTTGAAAAAAATGGAGTGTTTAATAAGAATGTAAACAAAATCCGGGCTTTTCTTAAATGATAATGTGTAAGACAATAATTTCAAGAGTAGTTACAGGCTTTATAAACATTAAGTTAACGAGTGAAATATTGTGTTTTGCAAAGCAGTATGTAGATTCCTGACCACATCACAGGAATTTACAGCAGTAAAAATTAATGAAGTAATGTCCAAGCGAACGCTACCTCTTATGCATACAACAAAAAAGGCTTTACATAATCATTTTTGGCACTATAAAGTCTTCCTTTGATACCTCGAAACGTTTTGGGTTGATCGTAACACGCATGTAAATTGGTAACAGGCCGTGCCTGGTAATTCTTGATTTTTTCCCGACAAACAGGATTGTCGTTTTGGACTCCAGAATTTGTCTCCTCATTTGTTTTAAAAAAATAGTGATTAAATGAAATTGTATCGCCAATTAATCTAGTGAAAGTTACGCCCACTAAAGATATTCAGGATACCAAAATGAAAAAGATATCATGCCACCTCATGCGCACCCTTTTGAGCAGGTGTTTTCAACAAATCTGAGAGGATTAAAATTTCGAAAAAGTTGATGTAGAAAGAGTTAAAAACCTAGCACCGCAAATACTTAAATGGTGCAGACCTGCGAACTTACTCAATTAATGAAGAAGCATCTATCTAGTCAAAAGAGAGAGCCAGCAACCAGTAAAGTCCTTTTAATTTCCTGGGTTGTTAAGCTACTACTTAAAAAATCAAACAAAGCTGGAAAATTGTATTTATCTAATATTTGACTTGGTGTTGTAAATATTAATACTGTATAATTGGAATCAAGTGGAAAACCCACTCAAAATGACAGTGTTTCTCACAAAAATATTTCTATTCTTTTTTGTATTTGTATAATACCGGCAGACCTCCGGTGTGTATTATATGAAACAGCAGATAAATGCAATTTATGGGCAATGAAATAGAATTGCTGGCCGATAGATACCTAAAAAACAAATGTACACCCGGAGAAGCACAGCTGGTTTTATACTGGTTTAGCACAGAACCGGGCCGTAAATATTTACAAAAGCAGTTGGATAAAGATACCCAGCTGCTTGAAAATGATAATCTATTTATATCTCCGGTCAACGTACCCAGTTCGAAAATGTTTGATGCCATATTAACCGGGATTAAAAACATACACGAGGGTGATGTTGAAAAAAGAATCGAAGCTGCTGCACCTACACCAAAACACGTAATGATGTTCAGGCAGTTGTATTTGGGAGCTGCAATTGCTACCGCGATATTTTTCGGACTTTTCATTGCCTATATTTCTTTAGCTGGCCACACTGTTACCCGTGCTACCAGGTACGGCGAAACGGCCAGGATCATTCTTCCGGATAGTTCACTTGTTACCCTGAATGGCAACAGCCGTATTGAATATGTCGACAACTGGAAAAGTGATGAGACGCGTAAAGTAAAGCTGGATGGCGAAGCATATTTTTCTGTAAAACATAAAACCAACCTTCAGAAATTCATTGTCTCCCTTGCGTCCAATATTCAAATAGAAGTGTTAGGAACCGAATTCAATATATCTGACCGTAAACGTGAAACACAGATTGTATTGGTTTCAGGTAAAATACGGCTGGATATGCAAAGCAATCGCCTGAACCGTTCCTTAACAATGAAACCCGGCGAATCTGTAGAGATATCTTCAGACAAGGGCTTATTCCATAAAAACAAAGTTGACCTCGATGTTATCACATCCTGGAAAGATAACAAGCTGGTCTTTAACAATACCAGCGTTCGCGAAATTTGTGATCGGTTAAAGGATATCTATGGATACCGGATAACTGTATCGGATCCGAGAATCATGAACCAGCGCATCACCGGGTCTGTTCCAAACCAGAGCATCGAAATGGTGCTGGAGGGCCTGGAAGTTATACTGGGAGTGAAATTTAAGAAATCGTCTGACTGAAGTCTATGACCTGATTTTTTACCATTTGATAACAACGCTTATGAGAATAAAAATTGCATCTGCCACCTTGTTGGGCACTTTAATTGCCCATCAGCTGTTTGCCCTTCCATTTACTAACCCTTTCGGTGTATTACAGAAGGTGCAGGAAAATCAAAAAGAATTAACCAAATCATTAAAGACGATACTTCAGGAGCTTGAAATAAAGTACAAGGTTTCCTTTATGTACAAGTCGGAAATTATCAGTGAAACATTTCAGGCGCCCGTTTGCACAAAATGTAATTCCATCGAGTCCGAATTAAATTATGTTTTGAAACCTAACGGGTTGAAGTACGAAAAAATCGGCAGTAACTTTTATGTGATCACAATGCCGGATCAAAAAAAGGGAAAGGCCATTGAAAGCTCCGGTGGTGTTTTAAGTCCGCCTTTGCCAAAAGCCGGATACGCTTCACAGAACGGTGACCTGAGTGTGACAAATATAGAAAAGCCTTCACCGGCAATAGATATTTTCCAGGTGTCGGGCACCGTGACTGATGAAGAGGGAACACCGTTGCCGGGCGTAACTGTTCAGGTGAAAGGCATAAGCACAGGTACTTCCAGCAATGCAGACGGGAATTATGTTATCAGCTTTTCCAACGCAAATACCACGCTCGTGTTTTCTTTTATCGGATACATGACCCGTGAAGTTGAATTCAACAGGCAATCGAGGATAGATGTAAAACTCGTTAAAGAAAATAAATCTTTGGATGATGTGGTGGTGGTTGGATATGGCGCACAAAGAAAAAAAGCAGTTACAGGAGCCATATCGTCTATCAAAGCTTCTACGATTTCTAAAAATATCAATGCAGATCCTACAACTGCTTTGCAAGGCACTGTGGCCGGGGTACAGATTACGCAACAGGGCGGCACACCTGGCGGAGCCATCAGGGTAAGGGTACGCGGAACTGCATCTATGTTATCCGGCGGTAACCCCCTCGTTATCGTGGATGGATTCCCAGCCCTTACAACTTCGTATGGTAACAGCAGTGCGGACGGAATTTCCGGACTGTCTCAGATCAACGCCGAAGACATTGAATCTATTGAAGTGCTTAAGGATGCCGCTGCTTCTGCAATTTATGGTTCCAGAGCTGCTAACGGAGTGATACTGGTGACCACTAAAAAAGGGAAAGCCGGTCAGAGTTCTTTAAATGTAAGTTACAGCAGCGGCGTAACCAGCGCAACGAACAAAGTGAAGTTATTAAATGGCGCAGATTACATTAACGTTATTCAGAAGGCTGCCGATAACAGGTTGAATTCCGGGCTGCAGCCTGTTGCTTTTAATATTGTTCCTCCGTTCGTTAACAATTTATCGGGCTACAATCTTCAGGTTGCGCAACAGACCAATACCAACTGGATAGACCAGGTTTTACAGAATGGCTTGTATAATGACGTCAATATTTCGGGAAGCACAGGTACTGAAAGAACGCAGGTGTATGCCAGCGGCTCATACCGGAAAGAGAGCGGGATTGAAATCGGCCGTGAATACTCCAGAGCTTCCGGTGGATTAAGTGTGCAGCACAACGCACTCGGCAATCTTTTTACAATGGGTTTAAATGTATCGCTGAATTATATCTTAAGCGAAAACAATGGCAGCCAGTTTGCCAATGCGCAAAGCAGAGCCCTTCCCATCTACCCGGTATATGCGCCCGATGGTACAGGATATTTTAATAACGGGTTTGTGCCCCTTAACCAGGGAGCCGGAACCAATACGGTGTTCAACAGAATCAATACCGAGAACAGTACTAAAACTTTCCGGAACAATGCTATTGCTTTTATAGAAGCAAGGCCACTGAAAGGATTGTCTATCCGGTCAGAATGGGGATTTGATTTGCAGAATACCAACGATGACGGACTGTTAAAGCCCGACATCTGGCCAGCCACAGGAAAAAACAATCCCGGGGCGGCCAGGGGCGGAGGTAACGGCGAAACGGCCACACGAAGGTTTTATTCACTGGCCTGG